>DATIXS010000316.1:0-2473 GCA_035518335.1 Candidatus Acidiferrum sp. | reverse complement strand
TGGTTGCCAATTTGCACGGGTTTCAAAGTCGTTGTAGAGTGTTCGTTCTGCGCATTCGGCTTTTTCGCTTAGTTGTTTCACTATTTCTGCTTGTGATAAGCCTAGGCCTTCAAGTTTTAGTAGCTCTAAGCGTCTTTTGACTACTTCCATGGATTTTCACTTATGCGAAATTTAGACTGTATTCTGTGGGTTTTTGTTTTTTTATGAAGTGCGCTGATTCTCGCTCTCCGCAACTTTTGGGTGAAGGGGGCGAAGACCTGCAGGAGCATTGGAGCAATAGCTCGTTAAAGTTCTGGCAAATATTTTTGCGCAGTAGATATAGCAGGATACATAAAAGGCTATCGGTTATCTTCAGGCTCTCGATACCAAACTACATAAACGCCATTCTCTTTCCCACTTAACATTGCAAAATGCTAACACAAAATAAGCCTGATTCTTCAAGATTTAACAAAATCAAGCAAGAAAAACCGACTTTAAACTCCCTCACCCCCCTTAAACTGCAACTTTTTTGCAAAATATCTTTAAAGCGCGCGCAGGTCTGTCCTTAAAATACCAACATTTAGGTTTAGAATTAAATTTTGATTTAACCAACAAGCCAACAATACTGCAGCTCTCCTGCAAACCTGAGAAACCTGCAACTATTACAGCATGCCATTCACATTTGACAGCAAGCCACAAAACTAACATAAATACGAAAGCATCAAGAATGCCCACCAGTCACAAGCTGAATTTCACAAAAGAAAAAAAGGGTAGGTTTTAGTTTCTTAAGTAGGAGTCACAGGATGTCCTTGGCCAATAAAGAGGGTACTGCAACCATATGCATTTACGCAATAAGGCTTGCAAAGGTCAACAACTACGGTAATGGGCGATATAGACGACGTAGGCAATTGGGGATTGATGGTAACATCATCGAGAACATAATGGGTAGCGCACAGCGTTAGAACGTTGCATTTAACCTTGATGGATGACTGATCAATTACCCACTCGAACGTATGACCCTGCACCACGAGCATGACATACCCCCCGTTAAGGTTGTCGGTGGGTATGGCTGGCACCGCGCCCGATGCAAGACCAATCACAACATACAAAGTCGCGCAGCCACTAAAGCAGCCCTCGGGAGCTCTCACAGAAGCCCATCCACGCGCCTCAATGATCGGATAAGTGGCAGGAGTCGCAAATGCTGGCGTTGCAAGCAAACTTAGCATTGAGAGCAACGGAATCAAAACAAGTAAAGCTTTTCTATTCATTCAATATTCTCCTTTCAATTTAAACGAAGAAAAAACTGAGCCAAAAGCTGGCTTTTTCGTCACAACTACTTTTCTCACCCACATATTTATTGATTTTCAAAAAGACACTCTTACGATACCAAAAAGGATGGTTTTCTCGGATGATATTTTGACGCCAATTTGATAGCGGGTGCATCGGACGCTGGAAGCTTCCTGTACGGTTCAACCTACTTCAACTTATAATATTGGGGCAAGGCAGTGCACACTACAAGAAAAACCAATGAAGAACTCTCGCAATGCGGAAAAAAGAAAAACCAAAATAAAAGGCACGCCAGACTATCAAAAACCCGCGCGGTGCGTTAAGTTCTCCCAGAATTCCGCTTGGAATCTTCAAAGCCAGAACAACAACAAAGTGATGTTAGAAACTGATGAATGGAAATAGCTAATAAGCTAGTAATTTTTAAGGTTAGTAAGGAGGGGTTTAAACGACCCGAGAGTATTCAGAAGAGGAAGCTTCAAAGGTTCTTCAAGCTGTACCTTTTGACCACGGTTTTCACTTTTATACAGAGAATGGAATATACACCAAAGTAACTGCTGTAAGCCTTGCCGATTTTGCCCAAAAACTCCAATCCATAGAAGATAACTCAGTTTTGTTTCACTTTCACCGTGGAGATTTTCAGGCATGGATAAAAAGTACTTTGGGCGATGGAGAATTGGCACATAGAATTTCTGAAATACACTCAAATCTCTGTCCCGAGGAACTAAGAAAGCAATTGTTGAAGTTGGTAATAAAAAGAGTAATTGAGCTCTCCCGTATATCTAGACAAAAATTGGCAGAACTTTTTGTTGAAGAATAGCTCACATTTTTCTCCTACGTTACCATAGCTCGTTAACGGATTATCGTCAAAGTATGCAAACCAATGTTTATTCCTAAAATGAAAATTCGGGTTGAGTTGGAATTAGGGTAAAACCTAGTCCCTCAAGTCGCTTCTGAAAAGAACCTAAGTAATTGACGTTTTCTAATGGCTCTGAGTTTTTTGCTTCTCTCTTGATTATTTTGTACTCTGTTGGTTCTTCACCCTCAGGTTTGCTGACAATTTCAAGTTTCCGCTTAGAAGCAACTTGAGCGATTTGGCTAATTTCGCGTTCTAAGATAGCTTGGTCATCAGCAAGTTCAGCTATGAAGGATTGAGCGAAAAAGGATTCTGGCGCATAAAGCCAAAGAATCGGTCCTCTACCAGTCAATC
>DATIXS010000315.1:0-6319 GCA_035518335.1 Candidatus Acidiferrum sp. | reverse complement strand
CAAGCACATCCGCAACTAATGCAATCGTTGTTGTCTTGTCTTCAATTGGAGGAACCACAAACCCAGTCGCAGGATCATATGCTTTGGCAGATGCTTCACAACTTAAATTAACAGCCACGCCAAGTAGCGGCTTCAAATTTGACCACTGGATTATAGGCGGTACTCCAATGAATCATGGTGCGTACTCGTTCACTGATACTCCGACTGATAATCCATATACAGTAGATCACGGTTATGGAAACACCTATAGTTATCAGCCAGTTTTCACTCCGACAAATGCGGTGCCAGAATTTTCAAGCGTAGCAACGATCGCGATAGCTTTGATCCTAGTGGCCATTGCTTTTGGAACGTATGCGTACAAACGAACGACAAAATAAAAAATTATCCCCCTTTTATTTTTTTTATTTGCTGTTTTGGTTTTATCTGTTTTTTTTTGGGTTTAACCTTAGAACTGGTAATGTTTTAATTCAGGTCATCCATTTTCAATTCTGTTGAAGTATGAAACTTTTAAGGTTAATTGGTTTGATTTTATTTGAAGTTGGACTGGCGCTCTTATTTGTCCTAGGTTATTTTGAGTTTCTCAACAATTTTAATTATTATTTCCATCATCATGTCAACTTCATCTTGCTAATATCCTTTGGTATTTTGTTTTTTAGCAGTGGTTTATGGTTATTGACTTGGGAAACAGAAGAAAAGAAACATGCTCCTTCTATGAACGCCTTTGCTTGATTAATTTGCTGGGCCTGTAAGAATAGAAAATGAAGAATCAGCAATTGGTCTGTGTTTTTTAGTTTAGGCTAATAGATTCTTGTTGCTACATCTTTTCTCCACCTTTAGAACTAAGAAACACGCAGGACCACTTGTTAACACCGGAAACACGTGAAAACCCTCAATCTGCAGATAAAGCAAACCTCAAATCAAAATGCAGCCCAAACCACAAAGAATAAGATTTACCCAAACTGACAAAAATCATCTCATAATCTCAAATGTAAAATCAGTTAGACGCTCAAACGGCTCGCCTATGACCTTATAACCAATTTTACCAAGATATCGCCTGCCATAAAACTGCGCATGCGCTTTTCCTATTGCAAACTTTAATTTTCCCTCACTGAAGCCAGAAGCATAAAGAAGCTTATGCCTAACTAAACGGTAATTTTTAGGTTCCTCCCAGTCCTCAATTGCAACGCCTTTGTCTTTGACGCGTTCGTAGAGTGGAGTTCCAGGAATAGGGTAGGGCAAAGTAAACGACAAGTAGTCAAGCGGCAAACCTGAAGCAAAACGAACAGTGTCCAATACTGTCTTGTCACTTTCGCCTGGGTAACCAATGATGAAGAATGCTCCAGTTTTTAACCCAGCTGCTTTAGCCGCGCAAACAGCTTTTCTTGCCTGCGAGGTTGTAATATGCTTGTTCATCAAACCTAAAACTGAATCATTGCCTGATTCAATCCCGAAGAAAACCCGAAGGCACCCTGCACGTTTCATGCCCTTTGCAACTTCCTCATCCATCGTATCCACACGCGACAAGCATTCCCAACCAATATTCACTTTACGACGCACAAGTTCACTGCAAACAGCTAAAACATGCTGGCGGTTTAACGTGAAACAGTCATCTGAAAACCAAACTCGATCATAGCCCAGAGCAGCAATCTCTTCGACTTCATCAACAATATTGGCTACAGTGCGGCTTCTCATTTCTGCGCCAAAGATCGGTCGGCTGCAAAAGTCACAGGAGAAGGGGCAGCCTCTTGATGTTATCATGGCAGAAGTGGAGTACCCGAACTTATCAAGGTAATAGTCTTTGTAGGCTTGGTTATCAAACAATTCGCGTGAAGGAAAAGCTAAGCTATCCAGATTTTCAATGAATTTTCTTGGCTCAGTATGAACAATATGTTCTCCTTCTTTGTAAACAAGTCCATTAACGCCTGAAAATCCAATCCCTTGCTCAACGCACTTGGAAAGCTCAACCATGGTTTTTTCTCCTTCGCCGATGGCAACCACATCAAAAGCTCCGATAAAGCTTTCAGGCGACCAAGAAGGCAAAGGACCACCCACAACAAACAAGCTACGATTGTTCTGACTATTCTTAATCGCTGCTACAAGTTCCATGGTGGTTTTCTTCATCGAAAACATCGAGTAAAAACCAACAATTTGAGCTTTTGAACGTGTTACCCGCTCAACTGCCTCGTTAAACTGTAGAAAGGTGCAATCAATCAAGTCAACCTCGACGCCATTTTTTTTCAAAGCAGCGGCAATATAACCTAAACCTAAAGGTGGAAAACGAAAAATCGAATTATCATTCGTTGGATGAAAATATGGGTAAACCAAGGTTACTTTAATTGCCATTTAGCTTTTAACCACCAAAATGATAACTAAAATTTCTTGTAAAAATAGTTGTCTTATCCCTTAAAAACCTTACATAAATGCAGCTTGCAAAATTAGTCTTAACTTTCTTTTCTAACTTGGAAGCTCATCAGGGCAACTTTAAAGAAGCGGTAGAAGAAGAAGACTCGCAGGGGCGCACTTCTTCTTCTTTCAGAAAATCCAGAAAAGAAAGAGTGCGGCGCTATGGGCAATTTTTCTACTGTTTCTTTCAAGAGAAGAACAACACCCGGTGCTGCCACGACTGCTATTGTTCTTCTCAAGCAATTAGCCTAGTAATTTTGCGCAGAACGGTTATGTTGGCAAAACTTTATTATGGCACTGAGAATTTTTAAATTCGACTGAAACAAAATGTTTTCAACCTCTTAAGTTGCGCTGGCGGTTCGATGGCGAAATTATCTGATTTGGGTTTCTTAAAGGGCATAATTGTAGAAACAATAGTTTCTACTTACAATGAAGACAAAACACCGAATGCCGCTCCAATGGGCGTTCTCATTAGGGACGAACAGCATTTAACCATAGATCTTTTCAATTCAACATTAACCTGCAGAAATATTGCGCAGAACATGTGTGCGGTTCTAAATTTGACGAGCAACATAGAGGTTTTCTACAAAACAACTTTCAAAGAGGCAAATCCCGATGGGAAGCTTCCTGCGGACTGGTTTGAAAAATCACAAGTAATTAACGCTCCAAAAATCCGGTTAGCTGATGCAACAATAGATATTGCAATCGATAAGTTTCTGCCGGTTGATGAACAGAAAACTAAGGCCGTATTTAACGTAAAACTGATAGAAGCAAAGGAGAAATACCCACAAGTCCACAGTCGCGCTATGTCACAGACGCTTGAAGCAATTATTCATGCAACCCGCGTCAAAGCCTTATCAAACGATCCGAAACAACGAAAAAAAGTCAACCATCTTTTAGAAATGATTGACGACTGCGACAAAGTCGTAAATAGAGTTGCTCCAAACTCACCTTACTCATTAGTTATGGCTGATTTGATTAAGCGGATCGATTTATGGAGGCGGCAGAAGTGAAAGTGTTGTTAATCACTGGTTTACTTGCACAAGAAACCGTTGAACACTACGCCAAGCAAAGCCAAGTTGAAACCATGGTATGGGTCATGAACGTTCCTGTGGCTGCTTTTTTGACGCCTCAAACAATTACTCAATCTTTGAAAAAACAAGCCAACGTGAAGGATTTTGATTTGATCCTTGTTCCAGGGCTAGTTCGAGGCGATACTTCAGTTATCTCTAAAACAACTGGCGTCCCAGCGTTTAAGGGTCCACAATATGCTGCTGACTTACCAACTGTTCTGGAAATGCTTGATAAAGTCAAGTTATCAACAGTTGTGCCTGCATGCGAATTACTTAGAGATAAACTTCAGAAAAAGGCTCTGGAAGAAATTTCCAAGGTCGAAGAAAACAAAGAAGCATTTCTGAAAGAGCCGGGTAACATGTTGATCAAAAATTTGGCGGTTGGAAAAGATTTTCCCATGCGCGTTTTGGCTGAAATAGTTGATGCAGCTTTATTGAGTAATAGAGAGGTTCAGAAATTAGCTAGAAAGTATGTTGCGTTTGGGGCTGACATTATTGATGTTGGGATGGTTGCTGGTGAAAGCAGGCCAAAGGATGCCAAACGGATTGTTGCTGCTGTAAAAGACGTTGTGTCGGTTCCTATCAGCATTGATTCGCTAGATCCAGAGGAAATTAAAGCAGCTATTGCCGCTGGAGTCGACTTGGTTCTGAGTGTTGACGCTGGAAACATTGAAGCAATAACGCCTCTACCAAGCAGTATTGCTGTCGTAGCTATTCCCAGTAACCAGAGCGAAGGATATTTCCCAAAGAAACCCGAAGAACGCGTTCAACTGCTTGAACAAGTACTCGTTAAAGCCAAGAGTTTTGGCGTAGAGAAAGTTTTAGCTGACTTGATTCTTGACCCCTTAGACGTTTTAAGGTCATTTTTTGCTTTCCGTCAATTCGTACAGAGAAATCCAAATGTTCCCATTTTTGTCGGGGTTTCTAATGTTACTGAACTTATAGATGCAGATTCTGTAGGTGTAAACGCTTTGCTAGCGAGGCTTTGTTCGGAAGTTGGCGCAAGCATGCTGTTAGCTACGCAGAAAAGTGACAAAGCTCAAGGAAGCATCAAAGAAGAAGTTACTGCGTCAAAAATGATGTTTCTGGCAAAAAGGCGAGGATCAGTTCCCAAAGACCTAGGGATAGACCTGCTTTTCTTGAAAGATAAGCGTAACCGGGAAGAACCATACAACAAAGAAATAGAAACAAATGTACGTCTTTTGGCAGTCAAAAACAATGGGAAATCTGCTGAAATAGATAAACAGGGATCTTTTAGAATTTTCATTGACAGAGAGAAAGAAAGCGTTGTAGCGATACACTTCAATTTGCCAGATTTAGAAGAACCAACCTTAATTATTAAAGGCAAAACTGCCGATGCCATTTACAAGAAAATTATCGAATTAGGTTTAATTTCTAGGCTAGACCATGCCGCTTACCTGGGAAGTGAGTTGGCAAAAGCAGAAATTGCCTTGAGAATAGGAAAGGAATACATTCAAGATAAGCCGATGTTCAAAGAATAACCAAGGCACTCATAATTTTTTGAACACTTTTAATCCTTCAGCAATGTCCTTGCCGAGACAAATGTTGCTGAACACTGTTCCTTCGCTTTCTCTAAGCCTCATGGCATTTACCAGTTGTTTGTATTTGCCGCCTGCTAATCCGTTTGCGAATACTGCCGCGCCTTCAGCCGCTTGCTTAGTAACAGCTGCTTTCCCCTCAAGAACCGAAATATGTACTTTCAAGCCAGTTCTTTCAAAGAAACACGAAAGTTCTTCTTTCATAGCTGCCAGAAACTCTGGTATCCTGGTGAATCTTCCACTAAGTATTATTTCCTTCGGCTTAACCGATGGAAGGAGCGAGGAAACATCTTTAGTTATTGATTCCAGCATCAGCGTGTACCCTTCTTTGGCTTGTGAGTTAGTTTTTGCGTTTTTAGCAAATTCTTCCAAAGGCTCAGAGGGGTCAATTTCTGCGAATGAAGCTACTCCGCCAGCAAAAAGAAGCTGTTTTGAAAAGTCCTTAGTGACGTTTGCAACGGCATAAGCAACTTCTGAATCGAGGAAGCCCATTCCAAGAAAAGATGGGAAACCGGCAGTTCCAGCCATAGCGTCAACTATTTGTCCGTTTTGGACTGCCATAGCTGATGTATAGCCGAATCCAACTTCAAGCAGAATAAATGAGGTTTGATCATATGGAATTTGCAGTCTTTCAGCCTGGTCTTTGACTGCTAAAACAACGCTTAGAACTTTGTCTGAAGTTCCCATATCTATTTTGTTAACTTTTCTGTATCTCGGAACTGTCTTTAAGTGGATGACGCCTTGTGTACAGTAAGTGTTTAAGTCGTCAGCTTTTCTGAGCCATATCATAAGCTCTCTCAGACCAATAATTCGCAGTCGCCTCTTAACATCTGCTTCTGTCACAAAGGTTGCCTCAGCAATTTCTTCATCGGTTGCTTCCTTAGCTCTCTTAAGCTGCATGCCATAACCAGATGGCCCCACAATGGCATCTATTTTTCCAACGCGGTTTTGTGCTTCTCTTAGTTTTTCGAGCACACCCTTAGATCCTTCTGTAATCTGATCTCTTGGAATGGCTACGTCAATTATGATGCTGCCGTCTTTGTCGTCGAATCCGAAAATATCCATAGTTTTTGTTCCAGAATCAATCCCTATGGCTTTAACCAAAGGTCATTTGCCTCCGATGACGGCTCCAACATTGTTGGCTTTGGTGTAGAAGACTTCTCCCCCACCATTCTTTGCCAAATACTCCTTAAGCTCCTTGGTTAAGAGTTCAGCTTGATTTTTTCCGTCGACTATGCCATAGATCGTTGGACCCCAGGATGTTTGACATGCGCATGAACTTCT
>DATIXS010000314.1:0-5001 GCA_035518335.1 Candidatus Acidiferrum sp. | reverse complement strand
TCTACTGCTAATCCCAACATCAGTAGTATGGTTAAAGTAGGGGTCAAAAAAGTCAAGTTTCCATGGCCAACCTTTACAATTGCCCCATATATGGCTGCAAGTGCAACGGAAACTGAAATTCCCCCAAGTAGAACTGGAATTAAAGCAGCTAAAGGCGCCAAAAACAAGAGCCCTACAATTAATAGGGAAATTGCGATGCCAGGTCCAACAGTTATTTCGAGTGCAGGAACGAAGGCTTTTTCTATATCTTTGGTCAGAACTGATCCGCCAGTTACATAAACCGTACCTAAGTTTTTCAAGTTTGAATTTGCTACGTCTGACTCAACGTTTGTGATTGTGTTTTGATCGGGGTTTGATGAGAAACCGAAAATTATTAGCATTGTATTATTTTGCGAATTGACAAAGTTACCTGACAAAGCTGTTGAAGGAACATATGGATAATCCAGGTACGGTTGTGTTGTAATTGTGTTGTCGATGGCAAGGTTTACATCAGTAGATGTTGCATTTGGGGAAAGCTCCGATAGTAGATGGCTCAGGGAAGCGGAGTTTATTGTGAAGAGAGGCGAGTCAGAGAAGGTGCTTTGGGTAGCATTTGAGATGAAATCGCAGGCTAAGTTCCATGTTTGAGTACCATTAGGGAATTCACCAAGCTGATAAGTGGAATGCATTAGATCGTCAACTGTGAAGTCAGCTCCTGAAGTTGTTAAGTTAGAGTAGCTGTTTTCCAAAAGCGATATTGCGTAACTGCCAAGCGTAGCATTCGAGGGTGAAGATCCTAAACTATCTAGATTCTTAACTAGGATAGATGGTGAGGCTCCCAAGGATGATGAGAGGTCAGCAGGAATGGATGAAGCCAGAGTTGAAATTGTCAAATTTGAAATTGCATCGGGTTGATTCCAAGTTACAACTGTTAAGTTGGATGCTACTGAACTCACTAATGAGCTTGTCTGACTATCAAGTTGACCACTGCTTAACATAGCTGTGACAGCTTGATTTATGGCGAACGCTTCACGGTTAGTCACCGAAGTGTCATTTGAGAGTGCTTGGAAACTTGCTGCCCAAGCGCCGAAAAACGAATTGTAGTAACCGATGGATCGAGCGTCCCCTCCAAAATTAGATGTTGAAATGTAAACGGTGATGTTTGCTTGCGCATTAGCTAAAGAGGGATCTGTGACTCCTTGCGCGACAACTCCTTGCCACGCGCCTACAAATGCTGTTGGTATTCCATAAATGAGTTGAGCTGTCTGGTTAATCCCGGTTTGAAGCTGGAACAGATTTGAGGATAAAACGGTCAGATTGTCTTGCAGAGCATACAGTCCCGAACTAATCGCAGCAATGTTTGTTTGAAGACTAGCTGTTTGATTAAGTATAACTGGTATGGACGAGTTAAGCAAACTAGCTTCTAATGAATAAAGGCTTGATTCGCCAGTGTAATTTCCCACATCTTTGTCATTATACAACGTAGCATTAAGCGTTAACGCCTTTTGTTTTAATAAATCAGAATAAACTTGAGCGTTTTGGACGACAACTAGGACGCTTCCTGCGTTGCCATTGCTAGAACTTGGAAATTGAGTGTCAACTATGCTTGTTGCCTTAGCCGACTCTGAGTTAGACGGCGCGCCAAACCCGCCTGTCAAGTCATATGAAACAGATGAAAAGAAACTTGGAATAAGAACAAGCGAAAGCAGGACTACTCCCATCCAAGCAATGATAATCAATCTATGTCGTTTGCGGATAAAATTGTTCAATGAATCAAAAAATGATCGCGACATTCAAATCAAGTCTCTGTTAAACAACCTTCATGGATTTTACTAATCAATGCAAAAGCGGTTTACTTCGCCTTTCTTAAGGATTTCCCAGAATAATACCACAGAACAACAAAGGACTTAATCCCAAAATGACCTCCGCTAATATTTAGGACAAATAATAAAATTAACTGAGTGCTATAATGAGTGTGTTGGTTTATGAAAACTTTGTCTATTGATGCAGAGTTTGGTTGGATAAAGATCGATGGTGTTCAATACGCAAAAGATATTGTAATTCATTCAAATGGAAACATAACTAAAAGGGAAAAAAAGAAATCCAAAGAATTAAAATCAATTTATGGACACACTCCCCTTTCTGAATGTGAATTAGAATTTCTACCAAAGGAAAAGTTTGAAGCCTTGTATGTTGGAACAGGTCATGAAGCTGCGTTGCCCATAACGCCTAAGGCTCAACAAATACTGAACAAATACAGTAGCGTAGTGCTGCCCACGCCAGAAGTTATCGATCAAATTAAGCAAGAGCAAAGGAAATTTGTAGCAATAATTCATATAACGTGTTAACCAAAATTCTAAGCTTCCAAAAAGGATAATAAAAAAAATAGTGCAATAGCAAACTGGCCCTTCGTTTTTATGCATCATCAATATAGCCTGGGCTACTATCTGTTTTACTTAATCCATTTTAGGATATTCGGTATCTTTCTTTTTGACGTACCTTGCTTTGTCTTAGGGTGACCAAGGATAAAAGGTACCATCAACTCGTGGTTCTCAGGGATGCCTATCTTCTTTAAAATGTCTGGTTTTTTATTTAGTAAACTGACAAAGCCCATATAGCATGTTCCAAGTCCGAGTTCATATGCTTTCAAAAACATATTTTGAGCTGCAAGAACACTATCCACCATATTCATAGTGCTCCATTGAGGATCTTTTTCCGCACAGATCAGTACTAGAACAGGCGCATTGTAGCAAATTATGTCTTCTTTTGTTTTGTATCGCTCAGCTATTGGCGGCATCATCTGTTGAACTGCGACCTTGGTTTGATTAGAAACATAGTCAATTAGTTTCTGATCTTCAATTATGATGAATCTCCAAGGTTCCCTCGCCATTGCAGTTGGAGCCCATGTTCCTGCATTGAGAATTGTTTCGATCTGTTCCTTGGAAACAAGCTCTTTTGTAAAGCATCTAACGCTTCTTCTACCCTTAATACAATCATCAAGTTCCATAAGTAATCATCATTATTTATCTGTGTTAAATTCCAGTAAATAAATATGAGTTAACAGAAAATTCAGGAATTGGAAAGTTGATGGTGCCGAGGGCAGGGTTTGAACATGCGACGACTCGGTCTTCAGCCGAGCGCTCTCCCAGGCTGAGCTACCTCGGCACACTTTTGAAATGATTTAACATTTTTTGAGAGCGCTATTAAGTCAATGCGCCTCATATTTATTTACGTTTTTGTTGAAACGACGTTGCAGGAAATAGATAATCTGCCCTTCAAGTCCATCCAAATCAAATACTACAAAATGTCGATTCCAAAAAACTAAAGTGATACTATAAAAAAGAATGCTTATGGAATGAAGTTTACAAAATGCATGATAAAGTAACCTAAAAGTCCGCTCGACAAGAAACAAACAAAAATTAGGGGTCCTTCATGTTCATCTATAAAGTCATTTAGTTTTATTTTCAATTTTTTGGCACCGCTATGCTGTTTGTTTCTTGGAGGGGAAAGGTTTTATGAAGGGAGAATACGTAGTTTCAATTCACAACACTTAGGGGCCGTTAGTCTAGCTGGCTAGGACGTCGCCCTCACGCGGCGAAGATCACCGGTTCAAATCCGGTACGGCCCACCAGCATTATTCTTAATAAATTTTTGTTGGCCCAATTAGGCTAATCTTAATGCTTATTACTTTGAAAAATGATATTATTTGTGATTATTATGCATAGAAAAGCTGTTTTTGCTCTTGCGGGAATTTTTTTGGCTGTAGCCTTAATTGTGCCTCCACTTATTTTTATTCTGCAGGCGGATCACGACTTAGATAACTTAATAATAATAAGAGACAATCCTGGACTTGCAACTAGCAGCAACGGCACAATAACTGATCAAACAACTGAAAATCATAATACAAACCTAATTTACGCTGCGATAATTGCAGTAGTTTTCGTTGTGCTATTTGTAATAACTCTATTTTACGGTGTAAACCATCCTCATCCACACATAAAAAGTAGTTAAGCGCAGCACAACTTAATTAGAAACTCATAGCTTCATAAAAATTTCAATACTTATTTTGTAATTTATTTTTTCTAATATTTCTTTTGAATAATCCGTTATTTGCTGACCAAAACGACTACATCTTGCTGTTGTGTTTGTACAGTCACAAATTTTTAAAAGCAGTTAACTCCAGATGTTTTTAACATATTGTTGCTTGCTTTAGGAGGTGTAATTTATGCCTGAAACATCAATTAATATAACTGAGAAACTACAGAAAATTGGTCAAACTGCACAAGAGTATAAAGATGCGATTGTTAATCAATTCAAGGATATGGAAGTCGACGTGAAAGATTGGAACTTCTCTGTGGGAAAAGCTGACAAAGAATATAATGTGGAAGTAAACCTTAAGCTCAGCATCCGCCCGAAAAAAGCTTAAGCATAAATTTTCCCGTAAATTTGAATCCCTTTTATTTAAGTTTAGTTTAATTATTTTTCAAAAATGAGTTCACCTTTTTGTCACCAAAACAAATAAAAACGTGGCTTTGCATCCATGAAAGCTACTTATAAGAGGAAATGCAAATGCCGTCAGAAATTACCGACGTTGATAAGTTCGTGGCTATGAGCGCCAAAGCAAAATATTGCTCAGTAAAGAGACTCAAAGACACAGTTAAGTTGAAACTTCGCACTCCAGGCCAACTATTCACTCTGAAAATTGAGCCCTTGAGAGCAGACGAAGTAATTAAGAAGTTGCAGTGCGAGATTCAAGAGAAAGAAAAAGAATAACCTTTTCTTTAATATCGTCTTATCTGTTTTTATCCGCCCCATTTAAACAGTATTTATGAATCTTAATGCTAAATTTCCTGTTTGTATACGAAAGCATCAACAAAACATAGGAAACCCATCTACCTGCAAAATAGAAAAATTCTTAAAATACTTTGAATTCTCGAAAGTCAGCGAACTTTAAATATACGTGCGTAGCTAAAAACAAAAATTATGTAAAAAGTCTTTAGAGGTCAAAAATAGCCTGCTAAT
>DATIXS010000313.1:0-5617 GCA_035518335.1 Candidatus Acidiferrum sp. | reverse complement strand
AACCCAGTCGAGTTTAAGGAGCAAATAGCCAAGTACGTTGGTCACGGGGTTAAGGAAGAAAACGTAATTTTAGGAAATGGCTCTATCGAGCTCATATACGCTATAACCGCAGTTTTGCCAAGCCACTTTAAAGCGCTAATTCCAATACCGTCATTTAGCGAGTACGAGAAAGCAGCACTACGTGTTGGGGCAGAAGTAGTGTTTGTCCAGTCGCCTGATAATTTTGAGCTGGAAAACGAGAAAATCAAGCAGGCAATCACGCCAGAAACAAAGATACTATGCATTTGCAATCCGCACAGCCCATCTGGAAGGTTGTATTGTAAAAAAGAGATTTTGGATTTAGTGGACTTCTGCCAGAAAAAAGACGTCATCTTCAGCATTGATGAGAACTATATTGAGTTTGCCGATAAAGGGCAAGAAACCACGCTTGCTGGCATGGTTAAAGAATATGAGAACCTATTTGTTATAAGGTCAGTTACGAAATTTTATGGCATGGCTGGCATACGGCTAGGCTATGGGATTGCTTCACCAAACCTTGTTGCAAAGCTGGAGAATGTCCGGTTGCCATGGAGTATTAACAGCCTTGCAAGTTGTGCGACGCTTGCTGCATTTAACGATACTGATTTTATCGAGAACACTAAAACAACAATCGCTAGAGAGCGAGAAGCGCTTGCTAAGAGCTTAAACGAAATCGAATGTTTGAGCGTTTACCCGTCTGTGACCAATTTTCTGCTCGTAAAAATTACAAACCGAAAAATCACATCTACTAAACTAAAAGAAGCATTAACCAAAGAGCATATTCTAATCCGAGATTGCTGCACATTCATGGGCTTAGACGACAGCTACTTCAGAGTTACTGTCCGATCGGCTAAAGACAACCAAAAACTCGTACAAACAATAAAACAAATAATTCATTAAAAATTAACAGCAAAAGAACCATTAAAGACTTTACAAAACTCTGTTCCGTTAAAGCTATAAACTTGCAACTAATCGTTTTAAGCAACACATTCACTAAAACACAGAATTGTCTAAGGATGGCTGATTTAGAATGAAAGTTATTGTTCATTGGAGCGGCGGAAAAGATTGCTGCACCGCTCTTCACAAAGTTATCGAGCAGGGTCACGAAGTGGCATCCTTAGTCACTTACATTTACATGGAACCTTATGTTTTTCACAGTTTCAAAGTTATAGAACAACAAGTCAAAGCTCTCGATATGCCTCATCAGTTTGTCAAAATTACTGATAACAGATATGACGATATCATGGGAACTTTAGCGAGGTTGCATAAAGAAGAGGGTGCCCAAGCCATCGTTACGGGAGACATCGACAATGTGCATCATAGACGAGTTTGGAAAGACGCATGCAAAAAACTGGGCGTTGAACTTATGATGCCTCTTTGGGATAGACCACTTAACCTTATACCGGGAAATCGTCATCGCAAACGAATAATGGAAATAGAGCAGACAACAGGCGTAAAAGCAATCCTAAGCTGCATCGACCAAAGATACTTCACCGAGGAATGGCTAGGTAGGCAAATAGATAGGAAATGCATCGAAGACATGCAGCCCCTAGTTGGTCCAGCTGGCAAAGGAATAGACGTATCTGGGGAACCTGGCGAATATCACTCGACATCGCTTGATGCGCCACTGTTCAAGCAAAAAGTGGAAATCACCAAATTCACTAAGAAAAGTAAAGTTGTTGACTTCGGTGGTTCACCTTTTCGAGAAGGAAACTTCATGTATATGGACATTGAAGAAGCTGTTCTGAAATCCAAAACCGCAAGTCCCAACTAAGAAACATCGCATGAGATTCAGTCGCTTTTGCTGCGTTTGGCTGTTTTATGGTAATGTTGATAAAGCAAGCTTGCGCCTAAAATATAGCAGGCTGGAGTGAAGAAGGTTGGTTGAAAAAGAATTTGTTGGCAATTTAAACGTTGTTTGGCTCTGTGGAGGAACAACGGCAGATATTTCTCCAGCTCAACCTCTGAAGTTTAATATGAATGAGGCTTGTGAAAAAATTAAGAAACAGCATGCAAAAATCCGCGTGAAGTCGCCGATGGTTTTGATGTTTGATTATATGAAGCTTGATGTTAGCCTGTTTGATGGCGGACGCATGCTGATAAAAAATGTAACTGACAAGGAAACTCCGGTGAAGGCCTACAGGGATATTCTCAAAACAATTAACATAAAAACATAGAAATCAATAGACTATGATTTTCGCTTATTTAATTGCAAAAACAACTATTCTAAATCGCAAAACCACTTAGTTCTAAGTTGAACCCTACTTTGTAATACCGTTTGGAAGAAGAAGATGAGTGCTCCCTGCAAGTTTCTTCTTCTTCTTTCATTAATTCCAGAAAAGAAGTAGGACGTGGTGCTATGTGCAATTGTCCTCCTTCTTGTTTTAAGATAAAAACAACACCCGGTGCTGTGTGCAGCTGCTGTTGTTCTTCTAACGAAATAGTTTAGTTGATTGTTGTAGATGTTATTGATTAAACAACATTAACTAGTTTTCTGAGGTGACACAAAACTAGTTGGATAGTTAAAGCTGTTAATGGTAATGAAGTTGTTGATTAAGAATTGATTCCCTTCCTGAAGTTGACAAGACGGCTTTAAGACCAGGCAAGGCTCAAAACGCTAAAAACAGCAAACGACTCTAATTTCAGCTTATTTCCTACGAAAGACTATTGAACTGCCTTTCTTGACTGCACTGCCTAAGCCTTCCTGCTTAATTACTCGAATCAGCTTAGAAGCCGCCGATTTCTGGCTACCGCGCTGAAATTCCCTCTGGATCTTCACAAGCATGTCATAATCGAAATCTTTGGTTTTGACACGTGCCAAATAATTGTCCATCTGGTCATACAAGCATTGGCTTATTACTTCATCGTACAGTTTGCTGCCTGGGCAAGCGATGTAAATGTTGAACATGGACCAGTCTGCATGCAGAGTCTTTGCATAATTGAAGGTGGCGTTCATGTCTTCAACTGTTTCGCCGGGGATGCCAAGCATAAAAGATGTTGATGTTTGTATGCCAACTTCTTTGCAGAGCTCAAAGGTATGCTTGACCTCTTGCAAGTCGATGTTTTTGTTAAGTTTTTTTTGGATACGAGGTGAACCTGACTCTACACCAAAAAATATGGTCTCGCAGCCAGCAGACTTCATGTCATCAAGCAACTCTTTGGAGACGAGGTCTGCTCTGGTTTCACAGGTCCATTTAAGGTCTAGTTTGGTTTCTCTAATTAAATAGCAGAGTTCAGCGGTGCGTTTTTTGTTTATCGTAAAGTTGTCGCCAAGAAAGTAGATGCCTTTGGAACCGTAAGTTTCGGCCATATGCTTGAGTTCGCCGATGACTCTTTGAGGTGAGAAAGCTCGGCAAGTGGTTCCCCATAGCTCTCTGGTTTCGCAGTATGCGCAGTTGTATGAGCACCCGCGGTGAATGCTCATCGTATCGACAGGTTTAACGCTAAGATAAGGTAACGCACGGTCGTACATCCGCATTGGAAGCAAGTGGCGTGCTGGAAACGGAATGGTGTCTAAATCGCTGATAAATTCAGGAGCGGTTTTTATCATTTCGCCGTCGATTCTGGTTGCGACGCCCGGAATCTTGGCAATCAATTTGTTTAGTTGACCTTTCATTATAGCAACAACGAGATTCACCATCGCTTGTTCACCCTCGCCAACAATGACGTAATCTATCTCCTGGTGCTGCAACATTGTTTGAGGCATATACGACGGATGGGGACCGCCTACAACTACTTTGCAGGAGGAGCAAGCTTCTTTGACTGCTTTTGCCATTTCGATACAGCGCTCAAGATTTAACGAATTGCAGGTTATGCCAACTATTTCTGGCACACGACTCTTCAGTTCTAATTGAATTTCTTCGATTGGTCTTTGCAACAGGTAATTATCAAAAATTTCAACTTTGCAACCATTTTTTTCCAAGGCTGCTGCAATGTAAGCTAGCCCGAGCGGAGGAAGTTTCCCTGCCATTCCCCAAGGAGATTTTAAAGGTGGAGCAGTAGTTAAAAGTAAAATTAACATTGGGGGTTTTCCATCTCCGGATTTTTTTTTATTTCATCAGATTGTTTGCTTTTGCTCTGATTGCTCTTCTTGCATGTGCCAATATGAGACGGGTAGCGCCTAGACCCCACATTTTTCCTTTCTTAAACATACCTAATGCACTAACAAAGTAAGCTGGGCTCAGGTAGAAGCTTTGGAATGCTTGCTCCCGAATCTGCGAAAGTTCTTGCATGGTCATGTTTGGAATCTCAAAGGTCGGCGTCGCGGTATCATATCTGTCAAAATCAGTTATTTTTAATGATCCGTTAGCTTTGACTTCTTCATACATCGGCGTTCCAGGGTAAGGTGTAGCTATATAGAATCCTACATCGTTGGGGTTGAGTTCTTTTACAAACCGAATTGTTTCCCAAGCGCTTTCTTTTGTTTCACCTGGAAAACCTAAAATTACGCCTGCAACCGTCATTAACCCTGCCTCTTTTGCCCATTTGAATGCTCTCCTAGTTTGGGTTAATGAGAAGCCCTTACCCATGCTCGTTAACACTTTTTTAGAACCTGATTCAACGCCGAACCAAACAGCTATGCAACCGGCTTCTCTCATTTTCACAAGCAACTCTTTACTTACCATGTCAACTCGGGTTTCACAATCCCATTTGATTTTTAATCCTCTACGCCGAATTTCATCGCATATTTCTGCGGTTCGAGCCTGATCAACTGTGAATGCATCATCGTAAAAGGTGAATTGGTTTGCATAATAGTTCTTGTGGAGAAATTCTAGCTCGTCTACCACATTTTTTGGAGTACGCATACGATATTTTCTGCCAAACATTCTGACTGCTGTACAGAAGTTACACCAATAAACACAGCCTCGACTAGTCATAACAGGATAAGGTATCGTCCCATACTTTCGCAGATTCTCCATATGCTGCCAAAGATGAAGAGCTGGAGTTGGAAGACTGTCAAGATTTTCTAAGAAAGGTCTATCGGGATTTTTCACAATTCCAGTGCCTTTCCTGCATGTAGTGCCTGCAAGATTGTCAAAAGGTTGACCTTGCTCGATTCTTTGTGCGAGCTCCAACATGGTGTTTTCACCCTCGCCTCTTACAACAACATCTATAGAGGATGCTTCCTGCAAGGCTTTGTCATCCCAAAAAGTAACGTGTGGACCGCCAATTGCTGCTATGCAGTTTGGCCAAACTTCTTTGCATATTTTTGCTATCTTGAGGGCTGATTTGTATGTGAGGGTGGTGCAGGTGACTCCAACTATGGTTGGCTGAACTTTTCCAATTTCTTCTTTAAATTGTTTATGAGTGAGTTTTTGCGCTTGACAATCAATAACGTTAACTTCAAAATGATTTTGATACAACACTGCACCTATGTACCCGATACCTAAGGGCATGAAAGGTGGATGCTGATGAGAACCGACGGGGTAAGGTGGATTAACGAGTGTTACGTGACTTTTCATGTTTTTCCCTGAGGCGATAGAGTTTTGTACCTTTTAAGCGCGTTCATATTCATTTACTTTATGCAAAAATTCAGCTTTGGCAAAAATGGTTCTTTTAATCAAAGTTGACGGCAAAAATTACGTGAGCACCTCTTTAG
>DATIXS010000312.1:0-5386 GCA_035518335.1 Candidatus Acidiferrum sp. | reverse complement strand
AATTGTTAACGCCTCGCCTTCAGCTCGCAAAATACTTACATTTGCGTTGTCCGGTGAGCGTTTATCTCCTTTTGGACCATTAAAACGTAAATCATTTAGTTCGCTAAATATTCCATCAACTAGTTTATCGCGTAGCATTCGCATTTTTGTGGTGTTTGCTTCGAAGTTTTGAAATGCAAGCTCCGACGCCTTAGTGAAACCAACGATTAATGGCGTGTTTTCGACTCCTGGCCAAAGCTTCTGTGTTCCAATTTGTCCCTCTAAAATGCGCTCCATGTTCAATCCATCGCGCAAGTACATTGCACCCATTCCTCGTGGACCCTGAATCTTGAAGCTGCTGATTGTAGCTAAATCAACGTTTAGGTTTTCAACGTTAAATGGTATTCTTCCGTAAGCGTCTGAGGCATCGGTGTGGAAAAGAGCTTGTGGGTTTTTGGCTTTCACAATATCAACCGCTTCTTTAATGGGTTGTATAGTGCCGATTTCATTGTTCACGGTTGAAATGCTGACAAGTATTGTTTCGTTGTCGACGGCTTCCTTTAGTTTTTCAAGATTGAGGAACCCTTCTCGGTTGACTGGGATTTTGGTAGTGGTGAATCCAAATTTCTGCATCATTTCAGCAACTTGCAAAACGTTGATTGGTTCAATTTCGGATATTATGATTTTTTTGCCTTTGCTTTTTTGTGCAAAGCATGTGCCCATGATGGCTTGGTTGTTGGCTTCTGTTTCGCCTGGAGTGAAGGTGATTTCTTCGAGGATTTTTGCTCCCATATTTTCGCTGATTTTTTTGAAACAGTTTATTATTACTTCGAATGCTTCCCAGCCTGGTTTATGCGTCAGTGTTGGGTTGCCGTAAGCTTTTTTGTTAAAGTAAGGTAGCATTTCGTCAACGACTTCTTGGGAAACTATACTGGAGTTTTCGTTGTCTAAGTAAACTTCATGTGTTATGCCTTCGTGCAGTTTAAGAAGTTCTTTTACGTTTTCAACCATAAAGTATCCTACCTATGTAAAGGGATTAGATAACTCGTTACTTTGCTAATATCACTTCAAATAGAAAAATGTAGCTGAAAAAAACACTTTTGTTAAGACTAATTCTATTAATTAGCTTGTTCAATAATTGATAAATTAAGTATTTAATGGCGATTTGATTTGAAGATTGCAGAGTTGCCCGTCCCAGAACCGGTAAAAGAAGCTCTTCTCAAATTGGGGATTGCAGAATTGTTTCCTCCTCAAAAAGACACAATACAGGCAGGAGTGCTTGAAGGTCAAAACATCGTTTTAGCCAGCCCAACCGCTTCGGGCAAAACCTTAATTGCGGAACTCTGCGGCCTCAAACACGTCCTGGAAAAAAACGGCAAAGTGCTCTATCTTGCCCCACTTCGGGCGCTTGCTAGCGAAAAATTTGAAGATTTCAGGAAATATACAAATATCAGAAAGAGTGATGGCAGAAGAATTTCAGTCGGCATCAGCACAGGTGACTTTGACACCGCCGACAATTGGCTTTCCCGATACGACATTGTAGTTACAACTAACGAAAAAGCCGACTCGCTTCTTCGGCACCGAGCAAAATGGATGGATGAAATATCTCTGGTAGTTGCCGACGAGGTTCATCTCTTAAATGATGCAGGGCGCGGTCCAACTTTGGAAGTTGTGTTGGCAAGGCTCTTGCAGGTTAACCCTGCCATTCAAGTTTTAGCTTTAAGCGCAACTATTGGTAACGTTGACGAAATTGCTGAATGGATAAAAGCCAAGTACATAGCTACCGAGTGGCGTCCAGTATTGCTCAAAGAAGGCATAGTCCTAAACGATGAAATTCAATACAAAGATGGCGACGCAAGACAAGTAGAAAAGAAAACACATATTCCAACAGTAAATCTGGTATTAAACACAATTAAGACAGGCGGTCAAGCACTAGTTTTTGCTTCAACAAGAAAAAACGCAGTTTCAGCGGCAAAAATTATCGCCCAACACACGAGCGAAGTCTTATCTAAACCTATGAAACGAACCTTGGAAAATGAAGCCGCAAAAATTTTGTCAGCAGGCGAGCGAACCCAAATCAGTGAAACCCTTGCCGACTTTGTCAAGTGCGGGACAGCCTTTCACCACGCAGGCTTAGCTGGCGCACATCGTAAGATCATTGAAGATGCGTTTAAGGATGGCAAAATAAAAGTTTTAACCGCCACACCAACATTAGCTTTTGGTGTCAACCTTCCAGCCAGAACAGTTATCATTCAGGATTACAGGCGTTATGAACCAGGCTACGGAAACTATCCAATTAGCGTGTTAGAGTATAAGCAGATGGCGGGTAGAGCTGGGCGACCAAAATACGACAAAGTGGGCGAATCAATTCTTATTGCCAAAACATCCGATGAAGCGGATTACCTGATGGAGGGCTACATTATGGCTAAGCCGGAGCGGATTTGGTCAAGACTTGGAGTTGAAAAAATAATTCGAGGACACGTCTTGGCAACTGTGGCTTCAGATTTTGCTCACACAGAAGAAGGCATTTACGAGTTCTTTGGCCAAACATTTTACGCATACCAATACGACGTGAAAGCTATCAAGGGCATTATCGGAAAAATTTTGAAAACCCTATACGAAGAAGAAATGATCGATTTAAGCGGAAACAATATTTACGCTACAGAGTTTGGAAAAAGAATAAGTGAACTCTACATTGACCCACTATCTGCAATTGTAATTCGAAATGCCCTACTAAACAAGCCCGCCAACTTGACTGATTTTGGTTTGCTTCATCTGATTTCTCACACCCCTGATATGGGACCTGTCATGAGACCTTACGCTAGAGAATTTGATATATTGGCGGTTCAAATGGAACAGCACAGAGACGAGCTGTTTGTTGATGTTCCAAACGAGTGGGATGACCATTTAACGTACGAGCAGTTTCTTGGCGAAATCAAAACTGCCCAAGTTATGAAAAGCTGGATTGAAGAAATAAGCGAAGAAAAACTGATCGAACAATATAATGTGCAGCCAGGCGACTTGTATCGAACCATTGAAAATGCAAAATGGCTGCTTCATGCAACAGATGAGCTGGCTCCTCTTTTTGGAGCTAAAGAAATTTTACCCCTTACCTGTGAGTTGGAGGAACGTGTTTCTAAAGGCATAAAGAAAGAGCTCTTACCCATTGTCCATCTTGAAGGGGTCGGCAGAGTACGCGGACGCATAATCTACAATGCAGGATACAAAACAATCGAAGACATAAAACATGCGTCAATTGAAGACTTAACTAATCTGCCTACTGTAGGTCCACGATTGGCGAAGAAAATTAAGGAGCAAGTTGGTGGCTTCGTGAAAAAAGATGAGTGGGAAAAGCTTGATAATACGCAAGAGTTTAAGCAAAAGGCGATCTTGGACTTCTAAGTCGCTATCTTACAGATTTTAAAGACTTCCTGCTCGCATTTTTTTCCGTTTGTTTTAGGCTGGTTTTTTGAAATAAAGCTTAAATTGTTTGCAGGTTGCGTCAAAAAAAGTCAAATTTAGTCAAGAAAAGTTAAAATAAGTCAAAAAAAGGCAAAATAAGTCAAGAAAAAGTGAACACTAAAAATGCCTCTAACACACAGAGTAACATTCAAAAGGCCAATCGAGAACTCCAACAAAATCCAAGTTCCCAAGCTCATTCGATGGCAATTTAAATTAGAGCCCAACCAAGTTCTCCACGTCGGAATATGCGGGTTTGGAAGAGGCTGGGAATTCTTCTACGCAAGAATGGGCAAAGACGGACGCATATACATTCCAAAAGCCACAATGTTCGCAGCCACAAGAAAGAACGAAGAAAATTCAAAAGGCTACCTAATAGACGTAACACTTGAACCCGCATAAGAACTTAATGCCAAGACAAAACTAAAAAAACAGTAAGCCCTCACTTTCAACTCTCAGCAAATCTTTCAGCTTGCTCAACCGCCGTGCCCAAATAATTCTCCGGGTTTAGCGCATCGTCAATTTCTTTTTCATCTAATTTGCTGCTTACCAATTTGTCATCAAGAAGAACCTGCTTAAAATCCCTCTTTTCAGCCGCGCTTTTGATTGTTAGTTTCCTCAATAGCTCATGAGCTTCTTGCCGGTTGACACCTTTCTTTGTCAACGCCATCATCACTGATTCAGACATTGCCCGTCCCTGAGTCAAACTAAGGTTTTGCAGCATTCGATACTTATCAACTCGTAGATTAGCAACAATATTACACATCAAGCTCAAGATGTAATCGAGTAAGATGTTTGATTCAGGCAGAATAAACCGTTCAGCAGAGGACTGAGTTAAGTCTCTCTCATGCCACGTAATCATATCCTCCAACGCTGGAGTGCTAAGACTTCGCACGATCCGGGTTAAACCGCAAACGCGTTCGCAGATTTCAGGGTTCTGTTTATGGGGCATTGTGGAACTGCCGACCTGCTTGGATGCTTCAAAGGCTTCGAAAACCTCAGCGATTTCGGGTCTTTGCAATTCCCGTATTTCCGTTGCAAAATTCTCAAGCGAAGATGCAACCATAGCATAAATGCATATGAGTTCCGCGTAACGGTCTCTTTGAACAATCTGCGTTGAAATTTCCGCTGCATGGAGTCCGAGATGTTTCATTACGAGCGACTGGATATCTTCAGCATGTTCGCCTAAACCAGCCTGTGTACCCACAGCGCCGCTTACCTTTCCAACTAAAACTCGTTTTTTGCATTCACCTAAACGTTCAAGATGCCTGTTAACCTCGTAGCCCCAAACCGCAAACTTGAAACCCAAAGTAATCGGCAAAGCATGTTGCCCATGAGTTCTGCCAATCATAACCGTTTCTTTGTACTGACCCGCCTGCTTCTGCAAAATAGACTTCAAATCCGCAAGTTTTTTCTCAATCAACCCAGAAGCTTCCTTCAACTGCAAAGCATTAGCTGTATCGACGATATCGTAACTAGTTGCGCCCAAATGCACATAGGCACCGCTTGATCCACAAACCTCAGAGAGAGCACGCACCAAAGAGGCAATATCGTGCTTTATCTCTTTTTCAATAGCTTTTACCCGCTCAACCTTAACATATTTGGTCGATGCCATGGCCGCGATTTTTTCGGCATCTTTGGTTGGGATGTTGCCTACTTCAGCATGCGCCAAAGCAAGAGCAGCTTCAACATTTAGAAGTTTTTGGACGCGGGCTTCTTCTTCGAAGATTTTTAGCATTTCTGGCGTTCCATAACGACCGGTGTCAATGGGTAAGATAGGCAAGTTAGTTTTTCCTCAAAGTCTAGGGATATACACATTAAACATTAATGTTTTACCAATACTATTGCTCATTATATTTGGTATTGAGGCTTTATGGTATGAAAACAACTGTTGCATTATTGGATAAAGAGGCCGATAACGTTGTTGAGCGTGTTCTTGATGTTCTCA
>DATIXS010000311.1:0-13962 GCA_035518335.1 Candidatus Acidiferrum sp. | reverse complement strand
ATCTAACATTCGATCAGCTTCATCGAGAACTACCATTTTGACTGATCCGAGGTTTAATACACGTCTTTCCATAAGGTCAATTATTCTACCAGGCGTACCAACAACAATTTGGACACCGTTTGATAAAGCGTGTACTTGCTTATTGATTGATTCTCCACCGTAAACAGCCAAGACTTTGGCTCTGGCGTATTTCGCAAAATATGCCATATTTTCGGCTACTTGAACAGCTAACTCGCGAGTTGGCACCAAAATTAAGCCTTGAACACCGCGGATTTCACGGTTCAACCTTTGAACCATTGGAATACCAAAAGCAGCTGTTTTTCCTGTTCCTGTTTGGGCTTGACCAATCACATCTTTGCCTTCAAGCAAGGGCATTATTGCTTGGGCTTGAATTGGAAAAAGACTTTCAAACCCGAGTTCTTTTATACTTCTTAGGATTTCTCCAGTTAATGGTAAATCCTGAAATGTTTGAATTTGCATATACTATTTTTCTCCTGCCACAGAATGAATCATGATTTCTCTAAAAGCTTCAGGAGCTTTGGTGTGATACATGAGTTATTGTGACAATCCGAACGATTGTGTTTTTGGGTATAAAAAGCTTTAGCAAGATTTCAGGCAATTCAATACATCTAAGAAGCAGGTTTTCAACAAAAAAAGGCAATTTAATTAAAATGACACATTTTCAGTTATAGATTTCGCACTTCTGTATTTCTTATTAAGATGTCAATCCAAGTTGAATTTTACTTGTTGCTGTAGGGGGTCAATCACATATTCATAAAAGGAGTTAGAAATATAATCTGTTTCAAGATATAGTGCTTGAACATTTGAAATAAGGGAAATTAAATGAGCAAAACAAACAAAACAAGAAAAAAACCTCAACCTTACTTTTACGAAGGCCCCCCGTTAACTAAACAAGAAAAAGAAGAGGAAACGGACGATGTCTATGATACCGAGGAAAGGGAAACAATGTTGGATGATGACGAAATTACTGCAGCTGAAGAAGGCTTCATGGAGGGAAGAGAGCAAGAACCACCGAACAAAAAAGAAACACGGAAAAAAGCAATTAGCCATGACGATTCAATTTCAGTTGAATTGGCTAAAGAAGATTCAGAAGACGACTAAGTTATAGCTAAACCAAATACCCTTACTTTTTGGTAAAGTAGGAATTAAAATTGTTTTCTTTAACACTATTTAATATATCGAAGATACTGTCCGAAATGTAGTTTATTAAATGCTATCTGTTAAAGAAGATTTTTCAAAAGTAATCCTTTTGGTTCCTTGATAAAAATTTATAGCTTTAAGATATTTCTCGACTTTCATAAGTCATTTTTTTACTTTTTGCTACCATTAACCATAAAAGCCAGAAAGTAGATGATTGCAGTGAGGCTATAAAACAAAGAATGTCGTTTAGAGATCCAGTTTGCGGCATGGTTCTTAACGAGGATACTGCTAAATTCAAAATCACATATGAGGGTGAAACTTATCATTTCTGCAGTCTTGTATGCAAGAAGAGATTCAAGAGACATGCCACTAAATTCATAAAATAATTTCTTAAAACTAAAAAAAGAAAGATTGGATATTTTTGTTTTTATTTAAAGATTCTCCAGACTACTGCAGCGATTATTCCACCGATTATTGGTGCCACCCAGAAAACCCAAAGCTGACTTAGCGCTACGCCCTGAACAAATAATGCTGGTCCTAGGCTTCTAGCTGGGTTAACAGAAGTACCGTCTATGGGTATTGCGACAAGGTGAATCAGCACTAAGCTTAAACCGATTGATATTCCCGCGAATCCTTTAGGTGCCCTTTCACTAGTTGAACCGTGAACGACAAGCACAAATATGAAGGTCAAAACGATTTCAGCTAACAATACAGCGGTCAAGGAGTAACCACCTATAGAAGCAGTTCCATACCCATTTTGCCCAAGTCCATTAGCTAATCTGTAAAGTGGGCTACCAAGCGCTATAGAGTAAAGTATTCCTGCTCCTATTATGGCACCAATAGATTGGAAAACAACATAGAATATTGTGTCTTTTGCGGATAGTTTTCTAGCTACAAACATCGAAATCGAAATTGCTGGATTTATATGGCAACCAGAAATGCCGCCTATTGCGTATACCATAGTTAAGACAGCTAGACCGAAAGCAAGAGCGATGCCTACGTAAGCATATTGTACTCCTAGAATTTGACCTGCAATGACTGCACTTCCACAACCCATAAGCACAAGCACCATTGTTCCAATAAGTTCAGCTAAGTATTTCTTTAAGGGTGCAATCGCCTCGGGAACTGCTGCCGGCGGTTCTGGTATCCTATTTATAGTTTTTTCCATTTCGCCCATTTTGTTCTATCTCTTCTTCCTGTTTTGTGTTAGCTTTCCTTTTAATAATTTAGCGCTTATAATATTTTCCTTGCAGAAAAAAAGCTAAAGTTTCTCGCTGGGCGAGATATCCATGAGTAGCAGGCCTGAAGCCATTTTGGGGTAAAAATCAGTGCTTTTTTCAGGCAATAATTCATGTTGCTGAGCAATCTCCACAACTGTTTTGGCGCTTATCGGGTTAACCAGAAACGCAATGCTGGCTTCGCCAAGGTTAACTTTCTCCACAGCTTCCTGTGTCCAACGAGCATACAGAATATTCTCATTCATATTCAATTCACCCGTCTTCAAAATGCGCTTGAAAACTATGTCTCGCAGAATTACAACATCGAAAATCTTAGTTTCCTTAGAGACGTTAGCGTTAACAAAATCATAAACATCTTTGTTATGTTTCAAAGTTAAACCATAAGCTTTTCCTATGCTGTAGACGCAGAAAGCGTGCTCGTCAAGATGACTTTTCAAAAACTGGTCTAAAGCCTCGATCGTTGGTTTCATTTCAGTAACGTCAAAAAAGCGTTTTAACCCTTCTAGAAATGTGTTTGTTAAATTAAATTTCTTCAAAAGTCTATGTGTGGGCAAAACGACAAGCCCTTCCTCCTGAACTGGCACCATATAACACATATGAAAATTGAAAGCTGCATCCTCTGTCCAATCTACTTTGTTTCGCATTTCGTCCCGGTAAACTAATGCACTCTCATACCTATGATGCCCATCGGTAATGACCATGGTTTTACCACTAAGTTCGTTTTGTAAGAGTTTTATTTTCTTTTTATCGGTGACCTTCCAAATGGTATGCTTAACTTGCAACGGATCAGTAACTTGGATTATGGGTTTTTCCTTAGTTGCTTCTTCCAAAAAATTGATTGTTTTCTTTTCAGTGTCGGAATAAATAAGAAAAACTGGTTCAAGATCTTTTTGAACCGCACGTAGCATATTTAA
The DNA here is from genome assembly GCA_035518335.1 of Candidatus Acidiferrum sp. Lineage (GTDB taxonomy): Archaea > Thermoproteota > Bathyarchaeia > Bathyarchaeales > Bathycorpusculaceae > Bathycorpusculum. The sequence goes on along the minus strand of DATIXS010000311.1, from coordinate 10,649 downwards.
TCGGTCAATTTTTGGTGATTTGTATGTAAATTCATGTGGAAATACCATGTTTTCACTGTAGTCGTATAAGCGTAAAGCAGCAATCAATCCTATGCGCTCATATTTCTTTTCATTCAAAATAAATTCTTGGCGTGAAACAAAAACTACGGCTTCTTCTTCTTTAGCTAAAATTCCTTCTTTTAGCCACAGCTTAACCCGCTGCTGCGCCATTTCATACTTGTTATCTTCAAGAGGTAGAATTAGTCTACAATAATTGTAGGGCGATTTCTGATAGTATTCTTTCTGCATTTCAGAATCTATTTTATCGTATGGTTGACTAATGAGGTTCTTTAGCTCTCCAGCTTTTTGCGTGTAACGAACGGCTTTGAAGGGTCTAATGTCAACCAAGTGTTTCACCTCAAATTGTTTTTTCTAATTTTTCCAACGCTTCAATAACAGTTTTAGCTACCTGTATGCTTGCTTTTAGCTGGGCTTCATATGTTTGGGCACCCATATGGGGTGTAGCAATAACGTTGGTTAGCGTTAACAATTTGCTGTTTTTAGGTGGCTCTTCTTCGAAAACATCAACTGCAGCGCCTTTAACTTTTCCCGAAATTAAAGCTTGGTATAGTGCCTCTTGGTCAACGACTCCTCCACGCGAGCAGTCAATTAGCATTACGCCATCTTTCATTAGGTTGAATTCTTTTGTTGAAATCATATGTCTAGTATGAGGCGTTAAAGGCACATGAATTGTGATGAAGTCAGCTCGGGGAAGCATTTCAGCGAGAGGCACAAAACGGTCATAGACGCATTCTTCAACTGGAAGAACATGCATACCTAAAGATATTGCAAAGCATTCAACTGTTTTTCCGATATAGCCACAACCAATAACACCGAGGGTTTTCCCGTTTACTTCTGTACCCATTAATTCTTCTTTTTCCCATTTACCTTCACGTAAGCTTTCGGTTCCTTGCACAATGCTTCTTGCAAGCGCGAGTAAGTGACCAATAGCTAATTCTGCAACGCTCATGTAAGAGACATGGGGTGTATTTACCAAAACGATTCCCATAGATTTGACTTTTTCAAAATCAACGTTGTCTAAGCCTTCTCCCGCGCGTCCGATTACTTTGAGTCTTTTTGCGTTCTCTAACAGTTCACCTTTAACTTTGGTTGCTGATCTAACGATTAAGACGTCGTATTCACCGATTATTTTGGGAAGTTCATTTTTCGATTTGTCCCATCCTCGGGTTACTCGGTACCCTTCTTCCTCAAGAAGCCTTATGCCCTCATCGAATATCTTGTCACTTATGAGGATTTTATAGGTCAAGCTAATCCCCAAAAAGAATCAATTAAGCTTATGACTTCTTTGACTCCTAAAAGGTTCCATTCACCCATATGTCCGATTCTGAAGGTTTTGTCAGCCAGTTTGCCGTATCCGTTAGATATCATGTAGCCTTTTTCGCCGAGCTTTTGGTTTAGTTCTTTGAAATTTTTGCCTAATGTGTTCTTTATGCAACTAACAGTTATGGATTCATAGCCTGGTTCAGGGAACATTTGAAAATGTTTTTGTGCCCAATGTTGAGTGTATTTTGCCATTTCCAGATGGCGCTGATAAACGTGGTCATAAGTTTCAGCCAGCAAAAGATCCATGCGTTTATTCAAAGCATATAATAGCGGTATGCACGGAGTAAAGGGGGTTTGATGCTTCTTTTCAAATTCAAAAATTTCGACCATGTCAGTGTAAGTTCCTCTATTTGGCACTTGTTTCGCTCTCGCTATTGCTCGGTTGTTAACCAATGCCACTGCTAATCCAGGGGGTAGTGCGAAGCATTTTTGGCTTGAAGCAAAAATAATGTCGCAGCCAATTTCACTAGGCAATGTTTTGTCTCCTGCCATTGAAGAAACTGCGTCAATCGCGTAAATTATGTTCGGGTACTTCTTGCGTAACATTTGACCGATTTCCTTAATGGGGTTTTTTACGCCTGTAGAAGATTCGTTATGGCATACAGTTAAAGTATCATATTCGCCGCTGTCAAGTTTTTCAGCTATCATTTCTGGTTTAACTGCTTTGCCCCATTCGACCTCTAAGAAATCAGTAGTTTTACCACACGCACGAAGGGTTTCAGCACAACGTTTAGCAAAAGCTCCATTTACGCATGCTAAAGCTTTTTGCTTAACTATACTTCTACCTACTATGTCAAACCAAAGACTACCGGAAGATGTAGTTACGGTGGGCTTTACATCCTCAGTCAACTCAAAATATTTACTGAGCTTATCAGTTATTCCAGCATAAAGGTCTGAGAATTCTTTATCTCTATGACCGATAAGCAGGTGAGTTTGCTCGTTTAATATTTCTTGGCTGACTTCTGTTGGACCAGGAATCATCAGTTTTTTGTGCATACGTAAACCCTTCAGCAAGAAGGTTTAACATTAAAAATATAAGGCTTGTGCGCAGTTCGAAGATTATTTTGACACTATAATTAGTTAACACTAAAAAATTTAACGATTTTTGGTATTCTGTAATATATCGAAAACCGAAAGCTGGTTCATAAACACCTTTCGGACAAATGTTGGCAAGGAAAGAAAGGAGAAGGCAGTTAATGTTAAAAGCAGAGATAATTCCCAGCTTGCTTCTTATCATAATGGGTTCCGTAGACTGCATAACGACTGTCATTGGAGTTCTATATTCAGGAGCTGTTGAGTTAAACCCCTTATTGGCGGGAATTGTTAGCACAAACATTGGTGCCTTCTTATTGATCAAACTTGTAACTACTATGGTGGTCGCAGTTTCGTTTATCCTGGCACACAAAGCCTTAATGAAAAACCAAAACAAAAGCTCAAAGTCGTTTGTTTACTCTTTTAGACTATTGCAAATATCTTCTGTTGGTCTTGTGATCTTTCTCACAATAGTAGTCATGAATAATCTAATGATTTTGTTTAGATAAAATTGAAAAAATCAAATTCTGAAACGGTTCTTTCTTTTGGATAATACATTGGTACTCAAGAATGATAAATTCTCAAGCTAACAATCGTTTGGTATCGCAAAATATTTAGGTACTAATTAACCTAAAATAGATAGGATCAAGAGTTGAAAATAAAGAAACGCTTAACTGTTGAAGCACAGATATTAAGGGGTTGAGAGAAAAAATGCCGTTCAATCTATTCCGCAAAAAGAAACAACCAGAACAGAAAACACCAGTCGCGTCTCTTGAGGAAAAACCAAAACAAGAAACTCTCGCTCCAAACCAAGAAGAGACAAAACAAGATCTAGTTGTTGAGGCTCAGGAACCAGCACAAGAAAATACTCAGCCGAAAATGGAGGAAAAACCAGAAACCATTGCATCTCCTCCAGAACAAAAACTGGAAACAGTGGTTGAAGCTCCAAGCAAAACTTATCTCAAAGCCATGCCACTTAAAGAGATTGCAGACTTAGAAAACATAAAGAACGAAGTCAAAAATGGCAATATCATAATTCTAAGAGTCACACCTCTTGCCACTAAGAGCATTGAAGACGTAAAAAACGCGGTTAACGAACTTTACCAGTTCACTGAATCTATAGGCGGTGACATTGCACGGTTAGGCGAAGAACGAGTTGTTATCTGCCCAAAAACTATAAGAATTTGGCGTGAAAAGTCGCCAGCACCTGTCTCTGATGAAGCTTTACCTAAAGTAGCCTAAAAGTTTCCAGAATTGCTGGTACAACTGTATTTATGCCTGCTTTGCTATCCATAAAGTTAGCGAAACTTATAGTTTTCTGTTTTTCACCATGAACAACAAATATGCGTTCAGGCTTTGGCGTAAGATGTGTTAAGTAATTAACCAGTTGGCGCCTATCTGAGTGACCTGAAAATCCTTCAATTGATTCATTTTGCATCTTAACTTGTAGCGCTGCTATTTTTCCTTCATTATCCATCATAGTAACTTCGCCAACGCCTTTTTGGACTCTTCGCCCCATTGTGCCTTCAATTTGGTAGCTGACAAAAATTATCGTGTTCCTTTCGTCGCCAGCCCAATTCTTAAAATATTCGATTACCGGTCCACCTTCAAGCATGCCTGAAGTAGCTAAAACAATGCAGGGTTCTCCTTCAATGATGCTTTGTCTAACACTTGGATGCTCGACAATAGTGAAGTAGTCACTTTGAAATGGATTAATTCCTTCATGCAAAATACTGTGGCGTACCTCTCTACCTAAATATTCTGGGTAAGCTGTATGGATGGCTGTGGCTTCGCTAATCATACCTTCAATAAAAACTGGTGCTTCCTTCATTAAACCACGCTTCATATAACCATCAATGATAAGCATTATTTCTTGCGCTCTACCGACAGCAGGCACTGGAATCAAGACTTTACCTTTTCGTTCCAATGTCTTGTTGATTACACGTGTCATAGCTTCTTCAGCTTCAATTCGTGAAGGCATAACATCATCCGCACCGCTGTAAGTACTCTCAGTGATAACCGTTTCAATGCGTGGAAACTCGGTGGCTGCAGCTTCCAACAACATAGTTCTAGCAAACTTGTAGTCACCTGTGTAAACAATATTGTGTAAACCTTCACCTATGTGCAAATGAACCATTGCACCGCCTAAAATGTGCCCTGAATTATGCAGAGTTAACCGAATATCAGGTGCAATATCAGTAACGACACCATATCTTAGTGGGATGGTGTGCAATACGCATTCGCGCACATCTTTTTGGTCATAATAAGGTGTAACTCCCTGCTTACCTGCTACATCCAGATAATCTAATTGGAGCATAGTCATTAAATTTGATGTGGGTGCAGAACAGTAAACTGGGCCATCATAACCATATTTGTATAGAAAAGGAGTTAAACCACAGTGGTCAAGATGTGCGTGGCTGATGACAACGGCGTCTAATGAATCGATTTGAAATTCTGGACAATCGAACCTTGGAAACGCTTCAAAAGGCCGATTTGAACCAGGATTAATACCACAGTCTAATAAAACACTGCTTTCCCTTGTTTTAACAAGAAATGCCGAGCGACCAACTTCTTGTGCTCCACCAAGAACGGTCATACGAACGTCTCCGACCTCGTAACTTTTTGGTCTAAAGATTCGTTCACCAACAGTGCGAAGAATTCTTTCTCGTTCTTTACTTTCAGAATGCAGGTAATGACGCATATGTGTGACAATTTTTGACTTGATTGGCGGGCTACGCAAAACATGGGGACGCCACTTAGTATTTTTTATAATATCCTGCAAGACAGCGCCGTTTCTTCCAATAACTAAACCAGGCTTTTTTGTTTCAATAATTATTTCGCCAAGACTTGGGTCAAAATTAATGTCTGTAATTTCAGCTTCAGCTGGAATCAGTTCACGAGCGATTTTTTCAGCTTCAACTTCAGGTATTCTAACTGAGGGGTCAGGACGTATTACTATTCTCTTACGAATTACACCGACAATTTCCGCGACTATACCACTTTGTTCAACTAAAATCTCGGGTTTCTTAGTATAGACCGCAAGCATGGGCCCTTCATATTCAATTCTAGTTACTTCCGCTTCTCGCGGTACTTTTTCCAAAATAAATTGGCTAATTTCTATTTTGTCTTTTTCTTTATCTTGATTTCGTGCAGGGTTACTTCTAGCCACAGTACTAGCTTCCTGCTTTGAGAAGTTGTGATTTCTCTTCTTCAGATAATTCTCGGTAGCCATTTTCATCGATTACAATAATGTTGTAACTGTTGCCGCTTGCAACATCCCTTTTCATTGCGGCGTTAACTGCTTTTGCAATAGTTGGCAACACTTCAGGTATAGTTAAGCCTTCACGATATTTGTCTTCAAGAATACCATAAGCGATCGGTGAACCAGAACCTGTTGAAACTGATTTTTCCTCAGTCAAGCTTCCGTATGGATCCAAATTGAACACATGTGGTCCAGTGTCATCTACTCCGCCGACTAGAACCTGTGTTGCTAAAGGAATGTAGCGTGCAGAAAACAGCAAGTTAGCAACCAGCCTAGCTGCTGAGCTAATTGGCATTGGTCGATTCATGTTTATCTTATAGAGGTGCGCGTTGGCTGTTAGAATATCAACTACTCTTTGTGCATCGGCAACGGTTCCAGCAATTGTCATGCCAATATGGTCATCAATTTTGTAGACTTTCTTGCCAGCTTTATGTGCAACATAGTAACCCATAGTTACTCGGGTATCTGATGCTAATATTACGCCATCTTTGCAGACGACGCCAATTGTGGTAGTTCCTTTAAGGACTAGTTGACTAGCTGAATTATTTTGAGACATAGTTTTGTGCTCCCTAAAACTCTATTTGCGGAATGCCCTATCCACTAGGAAGTAGCATCATGTAATCTTTCCGTGGACTTTATTAATATTTCGCCCTTAGGCAACTCATTGTGTAAAACCATTACAGATCTACTAAAGCTTTTTAGGCAACCCTGAAGCTTCCAAAAGCAATTGGCGGGTGAGAGAATGTCTCCTACCCGTTCCGCCAACAATAAAATAAAACCCGGGATAGGGAGGCAAATTAACTTTGAAATTAAGAACTAAAGATATTGCATTAATAGCCATATACGCTGCGCTTTACGCAGCGCTTGTTGTTGAACTTGGAGGTATCTCTTATGGAATTATCAATTTCCGTATTGCAGACGCTATGGTTGCTGCGGTTCCCTTGCTAGGAATACCCGGAGTTTTAGGGCATACTCTTGGAGTATTTATAAGTAACATACCCTCGCCACTCGGTCTTATCGACTTGTTAAACACCATTCCCTCATTTGCTATGTCCTTTGTAATCTATTACGTTTACAAAAAAACCAGAAATGACTACACAGTCATAGCAACATGCGCTGCTTATTCAGTTGTTTTAGGCATAACAGTTGGGGCCATGCTATCGCCTATAACTCATATACCGCTACTTCTTAGCATGTTATACGTAGTCTTGGGAAACCTAGTTGCAACTGTACTCATCGGTTGGCCTCTGTTCAAACTACTAAAAAGAACAGGCATCTTTCAAAACTGGTATCAAAACCAAAATCAAACCAAATCAAAAATGGAAAAAAGGTAAAAAACATGACTTCAAAGCCAAAATGTGTAATGGTTCTCAGCGGAGGCCCAGACTCAGCAGTAGTGGCTTATTGGGCAAAAAAAGAAGGTTATGACCTCTACCCTATAACCTTTAACTACGGACAAATCGCAGTAAAAGAAACAGAAGCGGCACAGAAAATCGCAGAAAGCCTAGATACAAAAACGAAAATCGTTGACCTTTCAGCCCTGAGAGATGTCTTCGGCGATGTAACCTCTCTCTGCAACACCAACATCCCGCTAACATCTGAGTTCAGCCAACCCATTATTGTTCCATTCAGAAATGCCATCTTCCTCTCCGTAGCCGTATCTTACGCAGTTTCAGTTGGTTCTGACAAAATTTTTTATGGCGCGCATGGCTCAGACGAACCTTTCTATCCTGACTGCAGACGCGAATTCTACGAAGCTTTTGAAAAGGCGGCACAATTGGGTACGGGTGAGCACATAAGCATCAAAGCACCATTTAGCGGCAAACGCAAATCCGAGGTAATCAAGATAGGAGCCGAACTTGGTGTGCCGTTCGAATTTACTTGGTCCTGCTATCGTGACGCTCAGAAGCACTGCGGCAAATGCGAATCCTGCGTAAACCGCAAAAAAGCCTTCCAAGAATCAGGGATTGATGACCCGTCAAAATACGAAGCCTAAAAAGAAAAACTCTTAATTGCGCTTTTATGCGTCAATGATCTCATTTCTTTCAGGTATGCTGACGTCGGTCATATCACCTATTTTTTCGGAGAGCGCTTCTGCCTGCTCAATATCACAGTGGACAAGAAGAGTGCGCTCAGGCTTTACTTTAGAGATTAACTGGATAAGTTCAAGTTGGTCTGCGTGTCCTGAGAGTTCAATCTGCTGTACGTCAGCTTTTACCGAGACCGTTTCACCATCAGCAGTTTTGAAACAAAGGTTTTCTTTGGCAGATTTTAATGGGCTGTCTGGTGGAAGATACCCAGAGGTCACAATAACAGAGTTAGCTTTGTTATCTCCCCAATCGGCTAGCAGTCGGAGACTCGCGCCAGCGTGACCAAAACCTGCAGTGCAAATAACAATGGCTGGCTCGTCAATTTGAGCAGTTGTGAAAACGTGCTTGATATGTTTGTAGTTGAAGGGGCTGTTTTGCGCCTTAATTTCCTTTGTAAACAAAGGCTTATTTTGATTATAATACCTTGTGATTCTGTTGGCAAGATTTGATATTGTATAAACATTATACTTTGGCAAAAGTCCTGATTCAATCGCCAAATCTATCCGTTTAGCCATCTCTTGACTCCTGTGAAAAGCGAAGGTAGGAATCAAAACATTGCCTTTATGCTTCATTGTAAAAAGCAATTGTTTTAGGAGCTGATTAATCAACTCATTTCTGGGCGGTCTAACTTTTCCCCCATATGTGGATTCAGTAATCAAAACATCTGGCCTTTTGGGAATTGACTCAGACTTGCAACCTTGCAATATTTCCGTATCATGAAAGCAAAAATCTCCAGTGTAAACAATTCTTTTTCCTTCAGATTGGAGAGTAGTTATCTTTGCACCTGCAACGTGACCGGCAGGCTGAAGCTGGATTTTCGTTCCCTGCAAAACATAAGAATCGCCGACATGCCAACACCCGTCAATGTTTTCTGCGTGGCTACTTGTAAAATCGAAAGTACCTTTTTCATTTTGGATTTTAACCATATCGCGCAAAAGGTCTCCTGTGACGTCTCGCGTAATTGGAGATCCGATAAGGAGAGGGTTCTCTTTGCTTAAACTCAAGAGGCTTCCCGAATGGTCCAAATGAGCGTGACTAATTATTACAGCATCGAAGTCTTTCGGCAGGTTTTGCATTTCGCCGTCGAGCTTTGTACCGTAGTCTAATGCAACCTTGCAAGAGTCGGTTTCAACTGCTATGCATGAGCCGCCTACTTCTTTTGCAGCCCCGAGGACCTGAATTTTCAATCGTTTTATTCTCCTGTTAAATGGAAGTCTTCAAAATATTGGCGAGAAACCAACTTAAAGACCGGCTTACGAAAAGAGCAGCCGACGTCCGTTTAATTGTCCTTAACATCAGATGAAAAATATTAAGCTATTTACAAATTTTTCATATTCTAGTCTAACATTTTGTTTCAGAAGGAAATTGAAGAAGAACAGTTGGCCAGTCAAATTTGTTGTTATACTTCTTACAAGTCGGTTATTTGGATTTTAGACAAAAGAAGATGAAGCCATTTTTCCGACTTTCTATTCAAAACAAAACAAATAGACACGAAGGAGAACAACAAGCATTTTCCAAATTATCCTTCTTCTCTTAATGAATTCGTAGTTGCTCTGATAACCTAATATACACCAAAAAACCATTCCTAAGTTAGGAAGCCACCCAAATGGATGTTTTCGAAGCCGTGCAAGAAAGAAGATCAATCCGCGCTTATCAGGATAAGCCAGTTCCCAGAGAGAAGCTGGAGAAAATTCTGGAAGCTGGACGGCTTGCACCTTCAGCAAGAAACGTTGAACCTTGGCATTTTATCGCGGTAACTGACAAAGAAAAAAGGAAAGAGCTTTCTAAGGGATTATACGCAAAATTCCTTATACAATCCCCTCTGGTCATTGTTGCTTGTGGAGACAAAAAAGCGTCTCCTGACTGGTACGCCATCGACGTTGCATTAGCTCTAGAAAACATGATTTTAACAGCTGTTGGCGAAGGATTAGGAACCTGCTGCGTGGGAAGTTTTAACGAGAAAGATGTAAAAGAAGTGCTAAAGATTCCTGAAAACTTTGAAGTTCTATTAATGCTTGCAGTTGGCTTTGCACGTGAAAAAGTAGATTTATCAAACAAAGTTCTGCATCTGATGCGTTCACGAAAAACACTTAACAAAGTCTCAAGTGAGGAAAGATTTGGAAAACCTTTAGTGCCCCAAAAAATCGAAGAGCCTTAAAACAGCGTCTTCTGTTTCTCCATCGAAACCAAACTTGAAACTCTAACCCCGATAAGCCGTACTTTTCGATCTTTTTGTAGACATGAAATAAGGAGTTCTTTTGCGGTTTTTTGTAGGTCATAGAGGCGGTTTGTTAAGAAAGGTAATGTTTTAGCTTTGGTGTGGGTTTCAAAATGTTCAAAACGAATTTTTAATGTCACAGTTTTGAAGAGTAAATTTTGATTTTCTGTTTCTTCTTGGACATCAACGCATAGATCGTTTAAGGCCATCACAATGACATCCGCGTCCGCTGTGTCTTTTTCAAAAGTGGTTTCGTGGCTTACACTTTTGACGCCAACCCGTTCCTCAACCTCGCTACTGTCAATGCCGTTTGCCATCAAATGCATTTGCCAACCCATCACGCCAAACATTGAAGTTAAAGCTGAAGCATCGTACTTTGCTAAATCGCCGATGGTGTTTACTCCTAACTCTTTTAGTTTAGCTTCAGTTTTACGTCCCACCCACAATAGCTTTCGCACGGGCAAAGACGACAAAAATACTTCAACTTCATCGTCTCGGACAACTGTTAAACCGTCTGGTTTTTGAAAATTACTGGCAACCTTAGCTACAAGCTTGTTAGGCCCAACACCTATAGAAGCAGTGAGACCTTCTTTCTCTTTAATTTCAGATTTAATCTGCCTGGCTAAATTTTCCGCTTCACCGTAATCTTTCACTTTGCAGGTTA
>DATIXS010000310.1:0-5527 GCA_035518335.1 Candidatus Acidiferrum sp. | reverse complement strand
CATTGTTATTTGGGCGGGGTTGTTCATGCCTGTGTAGCTGCCAGCTCCGTTGCCTGTCCAACCAAGCCAAGTATAGCGTTCCCCTGTTGTTGCAGCAAGTGGTGTAGCGGTGATGGATACCGTTGAGTTTTCGTTGTAAGAACTATTTGATGGCGAAACAATACCAGAATTAGTTGATAAGTACAAAGAATATTGTTTGTAAACCTGAACGTTTACTGTATTTGATTTGGCTGAAGTATTTGTGCCGTCAGTAACGTTTAGGTAAATACTTGCCGTTCCAGTTTGAGGAGGAACATAGGTATAGGAAGAAGCTGCTGAACCGGGGATAATACTGTTGTTTAGATACCACTTGTACGAGTAAGGGGGGGTCCCTCCTGAAACAGAAGCGTTAAATGTCTGCGATTGACCGACGCCCATGCTTGCTGAGGAAGGGTTGATTACAATTGAGGGAGGCGAGTAAGTTTGTAAATTTAAGGCTTGATTGACAGTAAGTGTTCTCACACCTTTTGATGAAACGTAATCAAGAAAACTGGCAAAATCTTTGGTGCTCATTGAAAAGTTGTTGGTAACGGTAGGGAGTATGTTGTGAAAGAAAATGATAGTCCACCCGTTGCTTGAAGAAACTTGATCAACCATGTTTTCAGCCTTTGATAGGGCTGTTGTGTCTCCGGTTTCGCCAGCAAACCCGGGAAGCAAAAATTGAGACGTTGGAAGTTGAATAATGTATGGCCCAACATATCCTGATCTTGCTGATTGATAATATTTGGCTACGATTGAGTCAGTGTGATTGTTTCGAACCCCATAGGGATATGCAAAATCATTAACAGATAGCCCCCAAGACTGCAAAGTTTGCTTGGATAATTGGGACTCATTTTGGATTTGGGCATCGGAGAGGGTTGTGAAATCTGGATGACTTACACTATGGCTTCCTATTTCGCTACCGCTATTCTGTAAAGTCTGCAGCTCAGCAACCGTCATATAATTTGTAGTATTGACTCTGCTTGATATAATATAAAATGTTGCGTTCATTCCCCTTGAACTGAGTAATGGATAGGCATTGTCATATTGATTTTGCCAACCATCATCAAAAGCAATAGAAATAATGCCCTGCGTTTTGACTAGCGCTGCTGTCCTGGTTGACAAAAATGTACCTGCCAAAACCATGATGATGAGTGAGACCACAAGCAGTCTCAATACCAGTTTCTTAATTCTCTCCCTCCCCCGCGCTCAAAGACGCCCTGCTAATGTGCTTGACAGGTAGTAGATATAGCTTTTTAAATTCTCGTGAATAATAAAAAAAAGTTGTTGCGCAATAGCTTATCGAATGTCACTTAGAACAGTTCAGAAACCTTTTTTTAAGTCGAATAAAGTCGGTACGCTTTTCTGCATTTCTGTTTATCTGTCTTGCCTTAGGGCTTGTGTAATTTTGTTCTCTGTGTTTAGGGTTGCTTTCTTGATTTAAAGCTTGAATCCTTTGTAGGTAGTGCAAACAAATGCAAACAGATGTGAATATATGTGAACCGTTGCAAGAATCTGCAAACAAATGTGAAAAGGAGTGACGAAAGCTGCCTCTAAGCCACAGAGTTACTTTCAAAACTGTTCTAAAAAAGAATAATCTCGTAACTATTCCCAAACTCATAAGGTGGCAGAACAAGCTAGAGCCATTATAGGTCTTAAAAGTCACAGTAAGCGTCGTCGACTTAATGGGTGTCAGATAAAGCTTTTTAGCAAAAACGTACAAAGACGGACGCATACTTATCCCATAATTGGCTCAGGCCTTGCCGAAACAAAACGCAAGGAATCTTGAAAATTACGCCTGGAAGTTTGGCTTGAACTAGAACAACGAATTCCAATAGGTAGCCTTCCCAATTAAGCATGCTTAGTATCGGGATTAAAAGAAAGCACACTCTTCTTTTTTTAGCCTAGAATAAGAACTCAAAGGGTTTCAAACGAATACGTCACCTGTTACTTCTAGGATTTCCTGTGTCAAAATTTCCTCAGTTAAGCGCTGTCCTGTTAACTTTTTATGTTCCGTTAAGTGCTTCATTATAGCTTTTACCATGACTCGTAAATCTGGAATAATTAAAATTTCGATTCCACATGAACACCTATAAACCTGCATTTTGCTAAAAATTTTATCAGTATTATTTTCTAAATCTTCAATTGCTCTGTTTTCTTGATTTCTGCTTATAAAAATCGCCCCAAACAGTTTCAGTGTTTATAGTATTTGCTTATCTTAGATAATGTTTTTTAAGAAGCACATTTAACCCTTTTTGTATGGACGCCTTTGCAATCTTGAGAAGTCAACTTGACAGTTTTGTTATCTCGACTTCCTAAACGCTTTCTTTTTTGTTGCATTTTTTGAACACCTATTCTTGATTGTTCGAATTTTGCAACGTCAGGGATCAAAACGTTTGCTTTTCCCTTCTAATTAATCTAGTTCATTAGGTTCGCTTTCCTAACACAAACATGGATGCGAAAAACAGATATGAGCAATTCAGACTCTGAAAAAGATTCTGTGAGATAGTGGTTTGTTCTGTGAATATGCTACAGCTGTGACTGGAATTGGTGAATTTGAATTAAGTGTTTGTGAATGTGGCAATCAAATTTGTCCTCAATCTATTTTTTAAAATCCTTCAATCTACGAAAAATGCCCACAACGGTTGAAGTACAAAAAAGACGGGACAGCGATAAATCAAGTTGAACCAAAAAAGGTTTTTGTTCGCGTTCACTCAATACAGGAATCCGTACCAAAATTCACAGGTATGAGCTGTAATGGCTGTCAATACAAGGCTGGTTCTTATTGTTGGGGTCAATGCACAATGAACATGGAAAAGAAAGCCTGATTGGTAATGTTAAACTCAAAGATCAGTTTTTCCTTAACCGATTCCCTCTAATAGATTGAGATTTAGATGTGGACGCTTTTCATGAGAGTTAGTGCGCTAGGTTCCATTGTATAGTAAAACGAACTTTAGTTTTTTATCTAACCGACGCCCTAAAAAAAGAGACTTCTGCTTTTAACCATTAAGCGAGCAGTCAAGCGTAGAAATGCAAAAAATTATAAATGCCATGGATGCTAACCATTTATTGTTTTGTACATGCAATTTACACAGTGGAAGGCCAGCGTTTTTCTTATCTGTGTTTTGTTTACAGCTTTCATAATGCCTCTCACTAAGGCAGGCAACTATGGAACAATGCAAAATTCTCAAAGTTCTTTATTGCTCAACAGTCATCAGTACAAGCTTACGACCCCTCAATCTGATCTCAACGGCGGATACCCTAATCAAGAGTTGATCGTTTCAATATTGCCTTCCCTCTACAACTATTTCAGTAACATGAGTCACACATTAGATAGTGACAGTGATTACGCGAAATTTGTGACTCCTCAAGCTGTCGCACCTATTGCAGAAATGATTGAGAATATTACTCGAAACCTACCTCACAGTGATGAACAGTTTGCTGATACCGTGTTAACCATGGTTCATCAAATTCCCTACAATATTACTAGCCCAAAATATCCTATAGAGACTCTCCAAGATAACTCGGGCGACTGTGTTGAATTGTCGCTTCTTGCCGCTTCCATCATGGAAGCTGGCGGGTTAGATGTTATTTTGATTCACTACACTGGAATAAACCCTGGACACATGAACATAGGAATTTGCTTATCTGAAGCACCTGTTTTCTACAATTTACTACTGTTTCCAAACAGTTTCGAGTACAACAACAAAACTTACTGGACAGCTGAAGCCACCGGAGAAGAAAACTGGAAAGTAGGAGACCAGTCAGGTGCTCTCCTTGGCGCCGAAGCTGTAATTATTCCTCTCGAAAATAATGAATCAAAATCATCACCAACGCAAGTTTCCGCAAGTTTAGAAAAACAGTTGCTTCCATCCGCCGTAACAATAAATTTATCACAACAACAAACAAACGATTCGGATAATGTTAATGCAAGAGCCCTCACAATTTCCGGTTCAGTTTCACCTCCGATTTCAGGAAAAAATGTGACAATTTACGTTAACGACAAACAAGATCCCAACGATTATTTCACAGCAGTAACAAACGGCGCTGGCGAATACATCTCTACTTGGAATTTTTCTTCAACCGGTGCATACTATATTACAGCAAGCTTGAATGGGGATTCAAACTTTGCAGGCGCCGACAGCGAAACAATAGCGGTTTTCGTCGGACCTCAATCATACCTTCAATTTCAAACGCCCGAATACAACTACATATTCGGTCAACTCGGTCAAGGAAATTATGCTACTGCGCCAATGCAAGGTGTCAACAATTTTCTCAGTATTCCAATAGGAACGAATGTTTCTTTGAGTTACGATTTTATTATCATACATGCTGGGAACACAGTATCCAATGTGCAAACAACAAATGTAACAATACCTGCGAGCCAAGAAACAATAAGGTCCGGGAAACAAACAAAAATTGTGTCGATACCAGCGAAAACAATAGAAATACCGATCAGTGTACCACCTGACTTGGTACCTTTTAGGTTAGAAGATGACTTTAATCAATCATTAAATACCCAGTTTTGTTTTATCCTTCAAAATAATAATGGAAGTAGTTACAGCCTGGATGTTAAAGCACTAAATGATGACGACATATCGAGTTTAATTCAAGATAATGGAACCAGTGCAGATTTCATCAATGTTACTCAAAACTTAAAAGAAAACACATGGTATCAAATGACAACGATCATCTCAGACGCAGGAGTAACTTCTAGTTTGCGTAACTTAAATAGCACCATCATATTCGACACACCAATTTCAATCAACTCAGAAATGAAAAACAAAACGGTAACATTAATCACAAACAACCAAAACAACGCAATAGTCTTCAAAAATCTAGAAATCGAAAGTTTAAATCAAACCCAATTACCTCAAACCCCTGAAAAAACTATTATTGACTATGCAAACATAATTCCATATATTCCTACATTGAGTCTCATAGTTACAACCTTCATCGAAATATTCTACTATAAAAGAAAGAAAAAAACCAAATTTCAATCTAATTCCAATTGTTAGTATTGGAGATTGACCATGGGTTAGCAACCCAGAAGATAATAGACTCTTTTGTAAGTAGATTTGTGCACTCATTATTTAATCAAATAAAACACCCTCAAATCCTTGTTGTGTTCGATATGAGGGTGTGGCGAATTATTTTTTGCTAAATCAAATTGATTCTTTCCTTGAGAAACCATATTGGAAACCAAAGTAGCGTTTTAACAGATAAAAATGTAAGCCTTAAGTGATGTGACTTTTCATTCACTCCATTTCAGCTTTTCTCTCTCATCTATATCAAAATCAGAATCATTAAGTGATTTTATTACTTTTTTGGGCATTCCTTTTACAGCATTAACACTCGCATGCTCATCTTCCCCTAACGTCTCGAATGCAATATCAAAACCAATGGCAGGTTCCACTGTTTTTAAATTCTGTCTCTTCATGAATTCACTTTGCTTTAATTAGTGTCTAATGCCAAAATTATTCAGAATTTCCATTTAGACTTTATGAAT
>DATIXS010000309.1:0-6641 GCA_035518335.1 Candidatus Acidiferrum sp. | reverse complement strand
CCTTCCTTTTCTCTTAATATTAATCCTATGAGCCCAACCACTTTTGAAGCAAGAACCGCAACCCACAAATGGTTTTCACCAACAGTCGACAGATGCTTGTCAAAGTAGGTTTCAGGGTATTCTCTGCCTATCGTGCTGTCTTCATACAACATTCGATGCCATTCAACCAGCTCTCTCCACAAACTTCGGCATGAATCAATGTCGTTGGGTTGAAATTTTCGAATGAAAACCTCTTCTGCCAAATGCACCACATTTTTTTGGTTTTATTATTTAGTTTTAGTTAAAAAAATAGTTTTGTGTGTGTGCACTAAATTTTTATGTCCTCTCTCTCTTACTTGGTCTTCTCAGCTGTTTGTACGCTTAGCAAGTAATACTTTAGTACACTCAATCCTTAAAGAAAATACAGTCAGAGGGTACATATCAGGTAAAAGAAAGGGGTAGGGTTCTTCAGGCAGATTTCGACCGTTTTTACTACTCAAGAAGTATCTTGTAATATTTCTTGAATCTAAATGATGCTGTTTCTAACTCGGCTTATGTTTACTGTTACATTTCTTATCGTCATTCATCAATTGAGATAAACAGTAGGTAACATAGGCTGAGAAGCTGTGAATCCCTTTTTTTATGGCGTATTCCTCTTTAACCTTTAGCCATTCCTTAAAAAAGTAATCATAGACCTCAGCTTTTACTGTGATGCTTTTGTAGCCTTTCTTGGGCGTTTTTTTCCCTCTTTAGTTAGTTAGCGTAGGTATGTTTATTTAAGTTTTCATGAAATACCTGTTTTTCCCCATTTGCCCACTTCACCGTTAATTATATATTTAATTGTACGGTAAATTACTAAGGAGATCGATAGTTCTTGCCGCGAAAAGGATACAAATGCTTGACGGTGACAGACAAAGTTCACGAAGACATCAAAAAAAGAGCCAATGAAACCAATCGCACAATAAGAGGATATGTTGAATACTTACTTGTTAAAGACAAAGTTGTTAAAGAAAAAGCTTAACTACAAAGTCCCATTTTGCCTCTTTCTATATTCAAGGTTAGGTCATTTCTAAGATAGACAGATTTAAGATTTCTCTTTTTTTTGTTTGTTTGTCTGTCTGTTTGCGTGTCTTTGTTTGTGTCTGTCTTAGAGAGCGGAGAGAGAGTAGAAGGTTAGAGGTAGTTAGTCGTAAGAACTAAGATGAAAATACAGAGGGGAAAAGACTAAATTTTAATGTACACATACTTGTTATTAAAATTAAGTACAACCACTTATGATTTCATAAAATAGAGTTTGCCACAACAATAAGTTGACTTTGATGTTATTTATTAGCTGTATCCCATTCGGAGAAACATTAAGGAGACTTAGTTTGAATCACTTTTTCGCTGCACTCAATAAGTTTCGGGCAAAAGTAACAATTATCCAAGGGTTCGGAGTCCATTGTAGCACTTCCCAAAAAACCGAAATATTGCTTGCACCCTTCAGGTCCGTCTTTTTTGGGGTCTTCCAACTTTTGCTTTAAAGAACTTTGCTCTTTAATGTGATTTGTAGTTTTCTTCGATTTAACAATAGGGGGGGCGGGTGAGGGCGCTTGAGGTTCCTTGCTGCAAACATTGAGTGCTAACTCTTCGTTTCTGATCAGATTTGATGGTAAATCATTATTTTTTGTTTCTGGCTTCTTTTGTGGAGTAGTTTCTTTTGGATCTTTTTCGCTGTTTATGGATCCTAAATCGCAGCCACATTCAGGGCATGCAAAGCCAACCTCTCTTTCGGTTGAAAAATCTTTAACTTTCACTGGAACTTGGAAAATTTTCTTGCATTGAGGATTTGGGCATCTGTAATTGTTTGTTTCGCCTATCCAGCCGTTCTTCTTAAGTATTGAAACGTAAACAGCCAAAATAGCAACGATTACGACAACGGCTACAACGGTGGCTATTTCAACTGGAAGCGGAATCAAGACTACCACTAAATCACATTGGGCTATATATTAAAAAAATTTGTTGATTCAGTATTCACTTTTATACTGAATTAACAGTTGCAGTTATTCGGTAGCTTCCTGCATTAGTGGCCAAGGTACTCCAATCAGTATTCTCTGCTATCAAGCCGTTTGTTGACGCATATACAATCTGAGCTCCGGTTGTTAATGTTAGAGTTGTTGTCACAGATGATCCGACATTTGACCATGCGCCGGGTGTGGTTTCAATCTGTAATTGCCATGTTATGGTTACGGGCCCGCTAAAAGTGTTGGCACTAGCTATTTCAAGTCTTGCATACCAGGGATTGGTTACTGTTACAGATGTGAGAGTTGTATTCCATGTTGCTTCAGCAGAGTTTGTTTCATTATATGTGATTGTTCCCGTTCCGACTCCGCCAATTATTACTTGACCACCATTGTATGTTCCAAGTATGACTGCTGCGTAGACTGATATAACCGATCCAATTGCTAGTATAGTTAGTGCGGTGGCGACAAGAAGAAGTTTTTTAGATTTTTTTCCTTTATTCATTTTTCCACTGCGAGTTGGTTGATTTAATTAAATCTGAATTGGCTCCATATATTAAACATTACGAAATAATACACAAGAACAATCGCTTGTACAGCACGTAAACAGAAGGACTAAACTAAAAAAAAGGAAAGATGATTTTTGTTTGAAGTTTTTTATGGTCTTTTTCTGAGCATTAATATTGCCAGTACTGCGCCGATAATAATTATTACTATTACTACGACTGCTATTCCTAGCATGAAGTCGGTTGCTGTTGCATAATTTGTTGCTACTTGTGTGGGTGCAGGTGTGGTTGTTGAAGCTTGCATCACTGTAAAGTGATCCTCGGCTGTCGATGGCCAGTATCCATTGGTTCCTGCGAAAGTAGCGAAGACTGTGTAGTTGCCTGAAATTGTAGGTGTCCATGTCAAGCTGTAAGAACCGCTTTGGTCAGTTGTAGCTGTGCCGACTGAGTATTGATTACCGTTAGAGTCTAAAACAGCTAGTTGCACTTGAACTCCTACAAAGTTGGCTGGTTCTGCTTCCTGTTGGTAGACATAGCCCATCCAATCCTTCATGCTTGCATCCGATGCAACTGGAACGCCATATGGAAAGTCAGCTGCTTGCTGAGATTGCTTTGTGCCTGCAGAAATATCCATTACAGTGCCTTTAATTACGACTGGTGTTCCAAAAGCTAAGCCGGCACTTGGTGCTGACACTGTAGTAGCGCTCGGTCCTCTGCCTATACCGTAGACTTGGCAGTCATATCCATTGAACATTGTTGCGTAACCGTCTGCTATAGCAGCTGTTGCAGTGTTAAATGAGCTCGTGTAACAGGAAAGCGTCCAGATTTCTGTTCCGTCAGTTGCGTTGATACCTCGTGTCAATGCACCTTTGTAGATTGGTGTAGTTACCGTGTGTTCAGTAGTAATAGTGTACAGTACTCCGTTGCCAATAGCGTATATTGTGGTGGGGAAATTACCTCGTTGTCCATAGCCAAAGCTTGTACTGTTTCCTGCGCCACCGTTACCATAAGTCCAAAGTAAGTTTCCATTAGTTGAATCATAACAGTAGATTATTCCTCCGTATCCAGCGCTGTAGAGTTTACCGTAAGCCATTATGCATCCGCCTCTTCCGCCACTGTAGTATCCAAGAGTGCTATAGTACTGGAATGCAACTTGGTCGCCGATTGGACCCCAAATTTGCTTGCCTGTTGCCATGCTGTATCCTACTCTTTGCATTGTTTCTTTGTATGTTTCAGCGAAGACTCCGACTGTTGGATCAGCTCCAATGTATGAGACGCTTATGTTGCCTGGGGGTGGTTGAACTGTATTTGTCCATAGCACCGAACCGATTGAACCACTAGTTGCATTAAGGTTTACTGCGAAATACGTGTAGGGAGTCCAGCTCGTGACGGTTAGTAGACCAGGACCAGCTGGATAAGTGCCGCTCATGCCAAGCAAAATATCACCTTTGACGATGTCCACAATGGAAGATGCTTGAGTCATAGTGTTGAGTGCAGGCATCGAAATATTCCAGTCTAGTAGGCTTGGATCGCTTCCGTCAGTTATAGGTGGAACTACTGCGGGTGTTGTTGATGGGCCAGAGTATGTATTGTCCCATAGTCTTGACGAGTTCCATTCTTGCAAGTAGTATTTCAGAGGGCCAGTAGGATTGCCAAAGAAGTCGGTCGGTCCTAAGTTTACAAGGTTATAAATTAAAACTTCCCCGTTTGGACCCAGAGCTGTTGTTCCTGTAGGTACATTGGTAACGTTAAACAATGGATCTCCTGTGTAGCCATCAAACGCTTGCCATGATTCAGGAGTAACTCCAAATATACCTGCGCCGCCTGCGACTTTAATCAGCATAGGTGGATAGGTTCCATGTTGATTGGGTTCTTGAACATCGTATATGTAGCCGAAAGTTGGCCATGGTACATCGCTGCGGGACCAAATAAGTTGTCCTGTTTGTAAGTTGACGCATTCAGTTGGACCATATGGATTCGGAGCCATCGTTCCTGCTGTACCTCCGAAAGATAGTGGCGTTGTGAAGTATAGCATTCCGTCCATTATTATGGGATCTTCGAATCTTTGAGCATAAGCTGAACCTTCGAAGTAGGTAGCGCCTGTTTGCTGGAAGGCGTTTCCTCCAACGACTCCACCGCTCTGAATCGGCCTAGTCCACATAATGTGACCAGTTAGAGGACCTACTGCATCGCCGGGATATCCCGTGACACCGCCTGGTCCACTATACCCTAGCCAGTTTGATGAGATTGTGTACCAGTTGGGGTTCTCTCCGTATATTGGGCGCGTCCAATAAGCAGATGGAAGCGGGTTGCCTGGAACTGCAGCTATAGCTGACGACTGAACAGTAAGAGTTGTTGATGCTGAGCTAGGTAGGTATGTGTCGTTTATATACAGACTTTGTGCAGGCGGACCAAAAACCGAAACAAGCCCAGTGTACGTGTACAAGTATCCTGGGAAAGTAAAGTTAAGCTTGTATGTGCCAGTTTGGGTAGGAGTGAAGATATAGTGCTGATTTGACGTGGGGTCTTGGACAATTGGAAAAGTCTGTGTTTGTGTTGTGCCGTCAGGAGCAGTGATGAGCAACTGGTAGTTTTGAAATCGAATAGTATTAGTTGGTTCTGCGGAATCCGGTATTTTGTCAACCCACATGTATATTATTGCCTGTTGACCAACGCCGATAGGATTAGGCACTGCTTGAATATAGGCGTACGTTGGAATGTTCCATGGTGGGGTATGTGCACTAGCAGTTGGAACAAGCATTATTGAAGCTGACATTGAAAGCATTAATAATGTCACAATCGCAATAGTAATAATTCTATTTTTAGCAAATTTCATGTTTTTTTCTCCTTTTTCTCTTCTTGACAAGTTAGCGATATTTATTTATAAGATTTTGCAAAAATTCATAACTTAGCCTAATTTATTAATCAAATAAAACCAAACACTTAACATAAATGCAATTAGCTTAATTGAATTATTTCTTAAGCAAATAAGCCAGGAATTCGCTCATCGCTGGCCCTCGTCTAATGAAATACTTTCTATACAAAAGTCAATTGTTGGTTAGGTATTGGCGAAAAACAGAAAGATAATTTCAGGAGCGACTCTGAATTAATTTTTTCAGAAATTAACCTTTTGGGAGTTCTCATCTAAAAAATGCCTAACAATTTTACTACTAGGAGGGCTGATGGAATTGCTGCAATTATGAACATAATTCCTTTTGATTTGAGGAATGATTTTGATTCTCCTTCGCCCTCTTGGAGTTCATACTCTTTTATTTCTTTGGTTTTAGAGTTAATCTGAACTTTAGCGTTTAACTTTTGAAACATCATTTCGACTACGTATAATTCTCCATCAAGGGAAACTTTCATGGGTAGCCAATTGCCTTTGTATCCTAGCCTTTTCAGAAAGTCAGCTGTTAAAGCTGTTGCATTTTCTGCGTCGAACCGCGAAATCTCTACTGGATCTGCCGACATCAGTCGTCTCTGACGAATTGGTGCTTTACTGTTTTAGGATTTATGAAGACAGAAACCAGATTTAGAATAAGCAGAGTTGCCGCTTCGACAAAAGCTGCCCTTAGGCAAGATAATGAATAATTTTTATGGCGACGGCGACGGTTCGCTTGGTACTTGCAGTTGGGTTGCGCTAAATGCATCTGTTTGATTCATAAGGTTTTTTTCGATGGTTTTTACGCGATCCAACTGTGGAATATTTGTGGTGTTGAGGGTGTTTTGAATTATATTTACGGCGTAGTCGATAACTACGCAAGCAAACACCACCGAAGTGGTGATTAATAGTAACGTAACTACTGTTGTTTGCAAAGTTTATTTCTCCTTTCTTGAGACTCAATTAATAAAAAAAGTATTTAATAACATGCTTCTAGTTTGCTGAATATCACTGTTTCAAAAATATATCGAAAATTGGATTCTTCAAAGAAGAAGAAAATTGTAGATTTTATGTGGCTGCAGTCTGCTTTTCTACCGCAGGCGTGGCAATCGAGGCTACTGACGCAGGAGTTGCCGTTTCAGTTTTTTCTGGTGAGGGCTGATTTTGACCTGCGTTAGATATTATTTGTATTTTTTCCGCCATTGGATGAAGAAGGTCCGGCGGAGGGTAAGGCGTGTTCAGATTAGACGATAAAATATAGATCGAATTGAAAAC
>DATIXS010000308.1:0-5458 GCA_035518335.1 Candidatus Acidiferrum sp. | reverse complement strand
GGAACTGTAGTGTTTACGAAGTAGCCGATCAAGTCTCCTTTTGAGTCTTCTGTTAGGGACATGGAGGTGCCGTTTGCGACGCTTAGAATGTAATTGCCAGTCATTGCATCATACATGTTGTAAGTTAGTCCGGTCAGCACGGCTGTCGATGAGAGCGAAGCCCCGAGTGGGTTGCCAGTTGTCCACAAATATGCAGTAGTTCCATATTGGTTGGGTGATACATACTGGAGTAACTGGCCACATCTTAAGGTCTGTGTGGAATTGTATGTCCACAGTGTTTGTCCTGTGCGCAAGTCCACTGCGACCCATCCTACAGGATAGGTAGATGCTCCCGGGTATAGCTCGTAGTACATGACACCGTTCATGATAATTGGTGCCCATTTTGGTTCATACTGAGAGGTTGAGTAATAGTTGCTTGTGTCGGTTCCTCCGAATTCTCCACCCACTAAGCCTCCAAACGCTACTGGTTTTGTCCAGAGGATGTGAGCGGCCTTTGGTGCAACAGTGTATGGGTTGTAGTCTCCAGTTAGATTATACTTGCCAGTGTTAGCAAAGCTGTGCAAACCTAATCCTAGCCAGTTGCCAGTAATGTTGTACCACAAGCCGTTTGTTGATTGTACTGGTCGCGTCCAGTAGTTTGATGGAAGTGGATTTGTTGGAATTTGCGGTATTGGCTGTTGTTGTACTGAAAGAACTACCGATGGACTTGTAGAAGCCATGAATGTGTCGTTAATATATTCATTTGTTTTTGCAGCTCCGTTTTCACCTGTCAATACTTGTCCTGGGAAACTCATTACAAACGTGTAGTTACCGATTTGGTTTGGCGTGTAATCAGTGTGGGTTCCTCCGGTATCATCAGTCGTAAACGGACCAAGCGTTTCAGTGGTTCCATCTGGATGAGTAACTTTAACAGTCAAGCCATGCCATCTGTCTCCTAATGCACCGTTAGCTGTAGGCGGTGGTATTTGCAACCAAAAGCCAACGTTAACTGTCTGGCCCATGCCGCAAGGATTTGGTGCAACACTGATGTAAGCATACGTTGGAATCTGGTATGGTGGCGTATGTGCACTAATATTTGGTAATAGTGTCATTGATGCTCCCATAGAAATTATTAACAAAATCGCAATCGAAATAGCTGCTGTTCTATTTTTTCCTATTTGCATTTTTATTTTTTCTCCTAAAGCATTTTTACGCTGAGAAAAAGTACTAAATATTTCTCCCAGCTTCTGACAATGTTGTTTGTTTTCGTTTAAATAACTTGTGTAATTTTCATCCTTGCATTAATTCAAAAGGAGTTACCTTATTTTAGACAAATGAGGGGATTTTAATTTCAAGATTTAGACGTTTAATTTCCAAAAAGTGAGTGAATACTTGTTGGGCTGTGTAGCTTGATGTTTTTCATTTTCTTAGGGTTTTATTTGTTAAGAAGATAATTTTTAGGCTCATCTTACTGTTTTTGCCAATATAAGATATTGGGGGTTGATTTGGAACAAAATATAAAAGGACTCTACGCAATTATGGGTTGGAAGAGAGATTAACTTTGAAGAAAACTATCACCTTTCTAATTATAGTAGCTTTAATCCTACCGTCACTCGCCTTGTTTTCAGCAACTACAGTCAAAGCGCAAGGCAGCATTTCTGAGGCACAAGTTGTCAGTTACCGGTCGTATGCCGCTCCTTCAAATACAGTATTAGCCAGTGCTGCTGGAGACCTCATTGTTGTCGGTGAAGTTCAAAATGTTGGTTCAAACATCATAAGCAACATAACTGTTCAAGGTGTTGGCTTAAGTTCTACTGGCCAGACTTTGGCTACTGTTGTGACACAAGCTTTTGTTTACGATATGCTTCCTGGTCAAAAGGCACCTTTCTACTTGGATTTAAGTGCAGGTAGTACCACACAAGGTCAAAACCTGGTGTCCTCAGTTAGTAGTTTTAATATTTCAATAGCTTCTGTCACAGACACTTTCGAAAGACAGTACACAGGCCTAAAGATTCCAGATCCTGGCGTTACAGGCATTATTGATCCAACCACAGGCACATATACGGCTATAGGAACAATAGTTAATAACGGAACCCAAACAACTGGAAAGGTTTGGGCCGTTGTATCATTTTATGATGCAGCTGGAAAACTTGTGAGTTTTAATTTTACAAATTACTTATCCGACTCGCTTAGACCTGGAGACGCAACAAGATTTATCGCAGTTCCCGCAGATGACACAGCTGACCTATCCAATCAAATTGCCACTTCTTCAGCGACAATTGACTCCTTGACTAATTCTCAATCAACCTCAGGACAACCAACCTCATCAGCTACCACCACACCACCGTCAACTTCAAACGCACCAAATTGGGAATTGCCGACAATAGTTGTAGTAATTATTGTTGTAGGCGCAGTTGCTGCTTTAGTGATGCTGAGAAGACGACAAAAAATGCCGCCGCCACCTCCTCCACCACCAACACAATAGAGTTTTGTGAAACTTTCCAATTAGATTTTTCTATTTTTTTCTGTTTGTTTTCCGGTTGCTTTTTTGATTTAGGGTTTGAATTAATTGCAGGTTGATACATTTTTTGACAAAATTTGACAAAACATAAAATTCTTTCATTTTAGAGTTCTTTCTTCTGGTTTCTTGTAGATTTCATGTTTCCATTTTTGTTCCCAGCTAGCCCAACCCGTCTTAACAAGGCTCTCACGCAAATGAGGATTTTGAGCCACCCATTCCAGAAAGCTCCAGAAACGCCTCTTGTTCAATAAAATCTCCCTCGACACCCCCTTCTCAACACACCACCGAACATAGCCATCATCAACCAGCCGTCTAAGGTCGCCTGTTGCTTCAACCTTCTGGACTTTGAACCCTTGCTTCCGCAAGTAATCAATCATAGAAGAAAGAACATATTCAGAACAAACATGAAAACATGTTTCATTGTCAGGCTGCAAAACATCTACAATTTCCTCAGCAATCTTTGTGGCATCAACTAAATATTTTTTATTTCCAAAATTTGGAGGCTGAAAAGATGATGTGGGAATTCTGCGTTCCATAACCATTCGCCCAGGTGGCTTAAGAGCACCAACAACTACACCTAGTAAAAGATCTCCCCATCCCGAAGCATCTATTAAAATCATCTTACCAGGAAGAAAACAATCCATCGCCAAATTTTAATCCCATTGAATGTAGTTAAGAGTTCATAACGATTTAACTTTACCATTCTAAAATGCAAATTATTAACCCAAAAAAGCAACGTCTATCTTCAAAGAATGGTCGATGTTAAATAGGCATTTTGTTTGTAACTAGACTAAGTGGAGTTGTATTATTTTGGTCTTCTAGATGGAATATTTCATTTCATAACATCAGGAAGCATAAACGGAATACCAACAATTGTTATTATGATTCTTCCATTCGTCTAAAGGTTAATCGTTGGTTATCTGGTTTATAAATTTCTAAAAATTGCCGTAATAGCTGCAATTATTCTTGTTGTTGCCGCCTACCTGGGCTTTTTCGGATTGAGTCTTGGTGCTTTGAAAGATCTATCTACCAAATATGGCCCAATCGCAATTCAATATGAAACAATTCTCATTGGAATATTACCGCTCGGAATAGGATTCGTAGTAGGTTTAATAATCGGCTTCGTACTTTTATAAACGGCATTTTCAAGCCATCTAAAACTAGCATCTTTAGCGATATTTTGTCATTCATTTTACCCATGTCGCCTTTAGGCTTTAATAAAATGATTTTGAATGAACATTCATTATAGCAAGCTCAAAATCATAAAACTTGTTCAAAACAAACTCTCGGAAAAAGATTCGGGAAAAAAACCAACCAAAAACCCAATAAGCCAAGCTATACAAGTTTTTATTCAACATTTATGCTAAAAGAGCAAATTAGAATTCACTCGTTATTTGCCCGTTTTTGCCTCATGTTTTGCTTTTTTAGCTGCATTCTTCTTTTTCAGAGACGGCATTATGAATTAACCAATCTTTATTTCTTCAGATCAAGCTTAAAAGACTTTTCACAACGCCAATTCTATATAGTAACTCTGATAAAAAAAAATGGAACCACTTTGCGAGTCTGCTGAAAAAGAAAGTTAACAAATTAATTATTTTTTATTGGTTTCTTTGGTGAAAGAATTTTGTTTATTTGAGCTAGTTGATAGTTGTTTAATTGAATTTCTGAGTTTCCAAGTCCAATAGTAGCGTTTTGAAGCATCTCATAAAATCGGCTACGATCAACTAAATAGGTCTTTCTCGTTTCGTAAGCAAAATGCAGATCACCTTGGTCTGTCTCTACCTTACTTTTGTCATATACTTGAGCGAATTCAATGGGTATTTTTCTTTGTCTCTTCGTTAAGTTGGCTATAAAGGCTAAATCACCGAGTCTAAGTTGCTTAAAAGAACTGGGACCAATATCAGGCATTACTGCGAGTTTGGTAGGCCAATTTGCTTCTTTCTTAATTTTTCGATCAGACTTTTTTGATATTTTTTCGGGAAGGGCAAAGTACCATGTGTTAATGTAGTCGTCATTCCATTTCTTTATTTGAGTTGGGGTTTTAGGTTTTCTCATAGTCTGGATTGATTTACTTTTTTTTGAAATGATCCATACTTTTTTGTAATTTTTTACATCTCTTATTGGTTTTCCCTTTTCCCACAGAATCGAAAGGAAGAAGCTTTTTATTTCGTCAACTTCTGGACCGTCAAGGAGGACTCCAGTTTCAGTGTTGCTTTCGAATTCAGTCTTAATCAGATTTGCTGATGTAAGCAATGCTGATTTGTCAAAAATGTAGATTCGTGATTGAAAAGACTCATGTGATTTAACTATACTGTTTTTGAAATGCTCTATGAAATATTCTACTTCGTAGGGATTAGTTTCGCCATTTTTGATGGCACCTTCGTTAATTCTAAAGATGAACCTAATATCTGAAGGAGGATTCTTCAAAATTTCTTGAGAAAAGATTTCATGAGAGTAATAGCCAACTATTGGTGTACATACCCATAAAATTTCTTTTGCTTCTTGGGACATTTGGTGAATTGTTTCGTAAAGCTTTATTCCGGAAAGAAATCTCGCCATAGCGTTAAATTTGATTTATTTGAATAAGAATTTTTCTCACAAACAGGATAGCTCTTTTTCTTCGTGAGAGGTATTTTGAAATTGTTCAATTTATTTTAGAGTGTTTTTTGATTGAGTGGAATTTAAAGGTTGAGCAAAATGTGCAATTGCGATTCATCAGTACTGATATGGCCGCCAGCGCCTACAGTTCAAATACCGTCTTCTGATTAACATTTTAGGGTATGCAGAATTTAGAAAGTCTCTTGGCGATTTTCTAAGGATTTTAAAAGTGAATTCAATTACTCTACAACAACAGGAAAATGACGTGGTTTTAGGTTTTGCAGGATCTTATGCATTCAACTAGCGACTTGAGATTTTCTATGGACTGATCTAAGGTAATGAAGTTCCCAACGGAGCTGA
>DATIXS010000307.1:0-4501 GCA_035518335.1 Candidatus Acidiferrum sp. | reverse complement strand
TCTTGTTTGGTTTTCAACCATTTTCATTTTATCCCCTGATAATTACAGAAATTTATTCTTAGGCAATTCCAAACAAGTATAAGTTGCGCATTTTTCCACTTTCTTCTTCTTTCAGTTTTACTACGTAACTAAATGTCGTGGTTATAGGAATTAGGGTGCTTCACTTAGTTTCAACTCGAAGAAATGTTCTCGTCGATTGCGTATTGCAAGGATTCTAACAACGTTATTGATTTTTCTCTTTTGAATTTCCTTAACTAAGTCTTCAATTCCAAGAGTTTCCACATTGTCTATTTTTGAAATAATGTCTCCTTCAGCGATGCCAGCTTCCTCTGCAGGGCTTCCCGCAGCAACCTTAGTTACCAACACTCCGCGATCTATTGGCAAATCGTAGTATCGAGAAATCTGACAACTTAAGCTTAAGCCCACTATTCCAATCCAAGGAGTTCTTGCTTCTTTAACCGATGTAACATCGTTAGTACAACTTTTGGCCGAATTGATTGGGATGGCAAAACCAATTCCCTGTGCGTATGGAATAATGGCGGTGTTTATCGCTATTACTTTGCCTGTCACATCTACCAATGGGCCGCCACTGTTTCCAGGATTGATGGAAGCATCGGTTTGTACTAGATTCTCTATTAAACCTCTTTCGGATTCTATAGTCCTGTTAATAGCGCTAATTACACCCGAGGTTACACTTGGTCCGCCTGTTAAGCCGAAAGGATTACCTATGGCATAGACTCTTTGTCCAACTCTTATCTTCTCTGAATCGCCTAATTCTGCTGCTTGAAGATTTCTTTTGTTTGCGTTAATCTTGACTACCGCTAAATCGTGGATTGAGCACGATCCAACGATTGTTCCTTCAAGAACTTCATCATTACCTAGAGTAACATTAATTTTATGTGCTCCACCAACTACGTGATTATTTGTTAGAATCAAGCCTTTCGAATCAATTATTGTGCCTGAGCCTATACCTCCAACAGGCACCGCTTGATAGAAAATATTATGGACAATCTTTAGTGCACTTATGTTTA
This sequence comes from Candidatus Acidiferrum sp., assembly GCA_035518335.1. Taxonomy (GTDB): domain Archaea; phylum Thermoproteota; class Bathyarchaeia; order Bathyarchaeales; family Bathycorpusculaceae; genus Bathycorpusculum. The sequence continues at coordinate 3,470 of DATIXS010000307.1, read as the reverse complement.
CTGTACTTTTGCTGACTTTTGCAATTGTGTCCAAAATTGCGTCTTCATCATAAGACAAATGGTTTTCCTCAAAGTCAGTAAAAGACTCGTTTTTAATAAGGTTAGTTAAATCTTATTTAACGGCAGAATAGACATTTTTCCGCCCAGGCTTGTGTCATTTCTTTTTGACAAAATGGACACATTAAACCTTTTTCTCTGATAGCTGTGCAAGTTTGGCAGAAGAGGTTAAGGATTTCTGTTTTGTTTTCGGGCTCTTTTATGATTGAAGTTACCATTTGGCTTATTAGCGCTAAAATTTCGGTTGAGCCTTCTATTTCAAGGAGATTTCCTCGTTCTCTTCCGACATATCTGCTGACTGCGGATTGGGATAATCCAAGTAGTTCCGCAGTTTGTTGCTCATTGAGTCCATGTTTTTCAATGATTTGTCTTGCCATGATTGCTTTTACTGCTGGCAGAACGGTTTTTACTCCCACTTCGCACGGTAACAACAAGTTATACACCAATTAGTGATAAATTTGGGAGAAACTTATTTAAATATGCCGATTGTCATAACTTATGACGCGTGTCATGATGGGTCACCAAAGACAAGAAACCTGTCTCAAGTAACTCTCACATTCTTCGACCCGCCCTGACACAAGTCAGGAAGAACAAAAAAAATGGGCAATGTCCTAATACCAACCCGTAAAACAGAAAACAACCGCGACTTAGTTGGAATGATTAAGACACTAGACTCCGAATGCAGAAATTGCGCTCCAATTTCACCGCTACAGTGCATAAATCGATGCCAAGTATACAAGCTAAAAAACGAACTTAGAAAACTTAGAGAAACAATGGATAATCCAAACTACATAAAAGAACTTTTCAATGTTCTTAAAAACGAAACAAGGCTTCACATTTTACAAGCAATTGTAAATGGCAGATACTCAGTGAATCAATTGCAGCAGGAACTGAAAAAAACAGGACATAGTCACAGTCAAGATACTATCAGTGAAGAATATTTAGGTCCTTTAATGTCCGTAGGACTCGCAACCGAAGCAAGAGATGAGTACTACGCAACCTCTTTTGGCGGTCGCTTAACCGAGTTATTGGGAGTTTTCCCCGAATTTGTTGAAATGCTACCGGCTCATTCGGAATGTTATGAAGAGATGCTTTTACAGTCTTTACTTGAGGGACCGAAAACTTTTGAGGAAATTGAAACTCTCATCTCGCCAAAGATTGCTTCACGAATTCTTAAGCGTTTACGTTCAGTCGGTTTAATTGAAACTCCAAGTGAAAGAGACTACATATTTTTCTTCAAGTCAAAAAGAGACTTAAACAAAGAATCTTTGACCGCAACAGAAAGGGAAATTTATGAAACAATAGCAGATGAAGGAATCTCCGCTGGAAAACTTTCCAAAGAAACAGGACTCTCAATGAGAAGAACCTACAAGTATCTAAGGGGTTTGAAGGGAAAGAAGTTAGTTTTTGTAAGAAGAACACCGAAAGCTTATGGTTTAACTTGCAAAGGCGAAATGTTAGCTTCAGTGCTAAAAGGACTTCAGCAAATAGTGGAAGAAACTTGGAGTTCTTCAGAACAAGTCATGAACGAAAATTCTAACTCTTAAACATCGTCAATCTTGTTTTTTTTCTTTATCCTCCACCTGGAGCTCCGTGAAAGGGCGCGTTTTCCCAAAGAAGTTTCCACCAATCATCTTCAGTTATCGTTTCACCTTTAACAATTATTTCCAAAACCATTTTTAGCATTTCATGGTGTCTTCTTTCATCAGCCAAAATTGAATTTAAGAGAAATACAACCTTTTTATTGTCAATAGTAGGTATCATTGCTTCAAGCTTAATTATTAGTTTAGATTCTATTTCGATGTGCTTCTCAACAAGAATCCTTTGTTCATCAAGATGCTCTTGACTCAATGCGGTTGACGAAGTAGTTAACAAAGTAATTGCTGACAAATACAGCTCCGCGTGCTTTATAGAATCTAACGAAACTCCTTTTAGGACCCCTTTTACAGCCGGATTCTTCATTTTACGTAATGGTTCTGCTAGGGAAGCAACTATCTCTTTTTCAACAGTTACCTGGTTTTTCAAAAATTCAAGGAGATCTTTTTCTGTTTTTACCATAATTTTCTCCTATCCGATTTATGTTAAATCCTATTCATCAAGTTTTCGGAAACTTTTCATGAATTGCTCAAGATTAAAGATAATTTCAATATTTGCTTAGGCGCTTAATTGTGAAAGAATAAAACATTAAAGGAAAAATCGATCAGGATTTTTATCCGTTTAGTTTTTTCGTCGCACTTTAACACCACTTTTTGGCTTAGCGCTTCTACTTCCTTTGCTTTCTCCACCCTTTCGACCTATCTCTTTATAGAATTCGATTCCTCGTTCTTTAGCAACTTTTTCGCAGCCTTTTCTGCCAGCTTCTTCTCGGGTTAATTTTCTTCTTTGTTCACTTTCAATTGTCAAATGATTCACCTCCAGTTTTCTTTTAAGAAAGTTTTTTTCCTAGTTGTTTGAAGATAGTTTAGCGAATAACTGATTTCGTGAAAATGATTACAGACTGCTTGTGACGACATAGGATCATCCGGCTCTTTGGGTGCCAAAACAAAGGAACAAACAAATACCTTTCAGTCATTCTAATTTGCCTATCTCCTTAGTGATATCAATCGGCGATTTGTAGGTCTTGTTTGGCAACTTACATAATAAGCTTATAACTTCATCAGGAGCGTCTTTGTTCTTGGCATTATCTATTAGCGTCTTCATTTCTGCGGGATAGTGCATGCCAGCAAGATACTTTTCCACAATTGCTGGACTTACATGACCAGATTTTCCGCTTCTATTTGTATATTGATGCCTTGATTTTCTACTTTGATATTCCTCTCTTTGTCCGGTTACATCAATATCCTGTTTACTCGTTTCCCTTCACCTCCAAAATTATTAATCGATGCTTTTTTTGAAAAAGAAAATTTCTTAATTCTGTAATCTCGCTATTCTTCTTCGAACTCTTTTCCTTCCTGAATAAGCTTACGAACTCTTCGACCGCCTTTGCTACCTATCTCACTATAAAATTCTGGACCATGAGTCATTGCTGTTTTCTCTCCACCCATTCGACCAGCCTCCGCAACAGTCATCTTACCTTTCCTATGAGTCTGACTCACCAAAATCACCTCCATAAAAACTCGTTATCGCTTTTCCAATCTTAGCGATTTTCTCAATTTCTAGCCTGAAACATGACTCTTAAATATATGTGGCTGTCTTTGCACAATAACAGAAAAGTAAGAAGTTCTTCTAGTCAAGGTAAATTTAAGCTCAACAAACACCTCAATAACAGAAGCCTAAAAACGTAGAAAATCACGGAAACCTTTTCAAATTTTAAACCTAAGATTATGGCAATTATTACCGTTCTTCGTACTCTTTTCCTTCCTGAATAAGCTTACGAACCCTTTGTCCACCTTTAGGTCCGCCGATTTTTCCAC
>DATIXS010000306.1:0-4438 GCA_035518335.1 Candidatus Acidiferrum sp. | reverse complement strand
TAGCTCGGGTTTTTAAGGAAGACCATATTAGATGATTCAAAGGTGTTGCTAGCTTGGAGACAAGCGAAGAACTTAACGCATCAACTTTCCAAACTTATATGTATCTTGTAAAGGTTGGGAGGCCTGTTGGTCCCAGAGACGTCATGCGTGGAGCTAACCTTAGCAGTCCAAGCGTCGCTTATAGAAATCTTCAGAAGCTGATTGATTTAGGCGTCGTAGTTAAAGACGAATACAACAATTATGTGGTCAAGGAGAAAGTAAGCAAGAAAGGTTACATTTGGGTTGGAAAGACGCTGATGCCGAGCTTTGTTATAATCGGTTTCATTTTCGTCGGCATTCTAATCGCTGAGATTGCTGTCTTGGTTCCTCATTTGCTTGTAGGAGCGCCAATTCAAGAGTCATTTTGGTTTTGGATATTGACTACCATTGTTGCTGCCTCGGTTTTCCTATTTGAAGCAATCCGGTTTAGGATGAAATCTAAAACTAACCTCTAAGCGAGGCTTTCCAGCTCTCGAACTTTCTGCTTACTTAAGATGCAAAATGTTAAAAGCAAATTTTCAATATATTTTGTTAAAGATCAAGTTGTAAAGGGAAAGAAGCTTTGAAGGGCTCATTAACGCTTACGTTTGTTGCAATTTTGTTTTTGTTTGTTTTTTCAGGGTTTGCTCCATTAATAAAGGCTGAACAGGTTTCAGGTGATTGGCCCATGTTCCGTGCTGATCAATCTCACAGTGGCGTAGGAATGGGTAATCCAGTGTTAACTTCTACCTTGCTCTGGAATTACTCCACGGGTGGTCAAATTTATTCGTCTCCAGCTGTGGTTGGAGGGGTGGTTTATGTGGGCTCCTTAAATGGCAACATCTATGCTTTGAAGGCTAATACTGGGGCTAAGCTATGGACTTACGCTACTAGTGGTCCAGTTTATTCGTGTCCAGCTGTTGCTCTGGGCGTTGTTTACTTTGGGTCAGCCGACGGCAAAGTTTACGCTTTAAACGCTTCCAGTGGCGAAAAAATTTGGAGTTTTACAACTGGCAGCGAGGTTGATTCTTCTCCAGCTCTAGTTAACGACATAGTCTATGTAGGCTCATATGATAATAACGTCTATGCATTAAACGCTACTAACGGGGCAAAACTCTGGGTTTTCAGCACTTCCGCCCCAATTTGGTCCTCTCCCGCAATTGTTGCAGGTGTTGTTTACATAGGCTCTACTGATGGCAACACTTACGCATTAAATGCCTCCAGTGGCAACAGACTTTGGAATTTTACTAATGGTTACGCAACTGAATCATCACCTACTGTAATAGGAGGATTCGTTTACACAGGCTACGAGAACGGAAGCGTTTATGCTTTAGATGCATCAGACGGAGCACAAATCTGGAGCTTCGCCACAGGCAACATTGTTAAATCCTCCCCTGCCGTTGCCGACGGAATGGTTTACATCGGCTCTTTGGATCACAATATTTATGCCTTGAACGCTACTAAAGGAGCAAAAATTTGGAACTATACCACTGGTGGCACCGTTTATTCGGCTCCTGCATTAATTGATGACACATTATACGTGGGTTCTCAAGATGGAAACATCTATTCGCTAAATGCCAAAAACGGTGACAGACTTTGGAGCTACAAAACTGACGGTTTCATTGAATCTTCACCTGCGGTCGTCGGCGGTGTGGTTTATGTAGGCTCCCTAGATGGTAACATTTATGCGTTGACCAACCAACTTAACACGCCTAACGAATCAATAGTAATTATTTTTGCCATTGTCTTAGTTGTTATCGTCGCGTCCATAGTAGCTTTTGTAGTTATTAGAAAAAGACATCGCACTGTCTAAAAATGCCGTTTTGATTTATACAATCGATTGTTCCAGTTCTGGAACGTTTTGTTCCATGTGTAGAACTAAAAGTTGCGCCTCGCCTTATGATTGGTAAGGTGACATGGATGCAAAAAGAAAAATTATCCAAACAAACAAAGAGCAAAATTAAAACTGTTCTTCTAGTCGCCGTAGTAACCGTAATTATCGGTTTCTTCATGTATTACTTCACCTTTACCTCGGTCGGCTATAACAATTGGCAATTTGTAATCATGAATATTATCCTTTTCAGCGTTTTCTTTTTGCTGGCAGGCTTCAGAAGGAAACTCAACCGGTTACCGAATAGCGTCTACGTAGCTTTTATTGTAGCACTGTTTGCAGAAATGTACGGCATTCCGCTTACAATGTACTTTTTCATGGGCGTCTTCGGCTACAACAAAATCTTCAGCATTGAATTCCTCCTCACACAAGTGACTGGTCAACAGCCTTTCTACATCGTATATCACTATTGGGTATTTCCTGCCTCAAAAATAATAATCGGTGCAGGCATGTTACTGGTTATCTTCGGCTGGTACCAAATCTTCAAAGCCAAAGGCAAACTGGTAACCACAGGAATCTACAAGTATACGCGCAACCCGCAATACCTTGGATTTCTTTTGATAACCGGTGGCTTAAATGTCCAGTGGTTGACAATCATTACTACAGCAATATGGCCAGTTTTAGCCGTCTTGTACTATCGTCTATCAAAAATTGAGGAAAGAGAATCCGAAGCAAAATACGGCGAAGAATTCAGCAAATACAAACATACGACACCCAGATTTATTCCTCGACTAAGAAGAAAGCAGCAAAAAAAAGAGGGGTAAATTGTGGCCCAATCTTCAAAAAAACAAAGAGGTATCGTAATTGCCTCAATAGTGATAGCAATGCTATCAGCTTCTTTTATTGTTGCATTAGCTATCTCCAACAAAGAACAGGCTTTCAATGCGGTTTATGCCAATGGAGTAATTGAGAATATAAATTTGAAAATTCCAGGAGGCTATTATGGCGCCGCTTATGATTCCAATAAAGGAGAAATATTTGTAACTAACGCAGATTATGGCTCAGTTTCCGTCATATCAGATAGCACAGATAGTGTTGTTGCAAACATACCTGTCGGTAGCCTTCCTCTTGGAGTAATTTATGACTCTGTCAAAGAAGAGATATTCGTTGCAAACTACAACTCTAACTCCGTCTCAGTTATATCAGATAATAATGACACTGTTGTTGCAATCATAACCGTAGGAAATCACCCCTCTGCATTGGCCTATGATTCGGAAAAAAATGAAATCTTTGTAGCTAATAGATTTGACAACAGCGTTTCTGTAATATCAGATAGCAATAACACAGTCCTCTCAACCGTAAGTGTTGGAAATAGCCCCTATAACTTGGTCTACGATTCAGCCAAGAGCGAGATCTTTGTGATTAATTATGGCGACAACACAGTTTCAATTATTTCGGACAACACAAACGATGTTGTTGCAACGGTGACTGTAGGAAAAGGTCCGTATTGCTCAGCTTATGATTCAGCAATGGGTGAAATCTTCGTAACTAATTACAATTCTAGCTCAATCTCGATAATATCTGATAGCAACAACACTGTAATTAAAAAAATAACTTCATTAAATCAACCCTTTTGCTGCGTTTATGATTTTGACATGAGAGAGATATTTGTAGTCAACTATAATTCGATCGCAGTTATTTCGGATAGCAACAACAATATAGTAGCGAATATACCCTCAGAAATCCAGTCCCAAAGCATAGCTTATGATTCGGGTAAACGAGAGATATTCATACCTCATTCAGAACACGGCACTTTGTCGGTTATATCAGATTCTTTGGGCGCCTCAGCTTCGCCAAATATTATTGCGACGGCAACTTTGCAAAATCAGGATCCTACTCTTAAGCCCTTACAATCTCCGCAGTTAACGCCTTCATCGAATTCAACGTCCAATTCATTCATTCAACCAGCAAACAATGAAGCAAAAACATTCACAGGTTACTACGTGATTTTGGCTGTGGCAATAGCAGTTACCACAATGATAGTTATTGTTATTATCTCAATTATTAATCGAAGCAATTTGATTTCCTCCGATAAAATGTCTGCTATGAAAAGTGATGAATAAAAGTGGAACCTCGAGGAATAATTAATCTTCTAAGAAATTGCATCTCTCGATCCCCAGAGTATCTTCACTCAACAGAACATTCAGGGTGAGGACAGATTAAACAGCGTACCGTTGTTTACTTTACCATTGCAGTCATAATCGCTGTTTACCTTGTCAACATTAATTTTGTTCAGCCTGCTCACTCTTGTTATGGTCCATGTATAACCGCTAATATTGACAAGACTCAGTTGAACATAAACGGTAATGTCACGATAACAGGACAGGTATGCCCTCCGGGACAAAATATTAGCGTTGAAGTAATTTTTACAAGACCAGATTACACATATATTCAACAATTTGTAATTGCTGACCCTAAAACTGGCAACTTCTCTGTCACCCAAAAGCTTGACATGATTGGATACTGGAACATTTTCTCTCTAAACGGCGCTATTCTAGACAGATCATTTGCCGTAGTTACCGACCCCGC
>DATIXS010000305.1:0-2554 GCA_035518335.1 Candidatus Acidiferrum sp. | reverse complement strand
TTGGAAAAGAAGCCATGTATGCCGTGCCAACTCAAGATCATTATTTGCCGATGATTTACGCTATTGGATTACAAAAGAAAGGAGAGACCCTAAAATTTATCCACGAAGGCTTTCAAAATGGTTCAGTTTCAATGAGAGCCTTCCAAGTAGGATAAGAACCGCATAGTCAAGAAAAACTATGCCTTAAAACGAAAACTTTCCTCATTTCTTGTATATATTATCATCAACAAAACCCCCTAACAAACCTTGATCAAAAATAGCCGCCAAAATTACTCAAAATTGAGCGATAGATTCCGTCAAAGTCAAGGTAAGTTCACCCAATTGTGACTTAAAACAAGAAGAACCATGGATAACAAAATCATCAATGAATCTTAAAAGATTAATATACAATAAGTTAAACGCTATTTACAGAGCAGTGGAATTATTGTTCAAAACTGTGGGATTAGTCGCCCGCTACGATAAAAAACCAGCTTTAAAACTTGTTGAAGAGTTAGCAGACTACCTAAAAAAGAAAGGATTAAAAATTTACATCGAAGATACCTTAGCGGGAAAAATCATCACAAAAGAAGAGATGGTTCCTCTATCTAAAATGAAAACTGATTTTATAATAACAATCGGTGGGGACGGAACCATACTGCGTACATGCATAAATGTTCCAAAACCTGAACCCCCAATTCTGGCAGTCAATATGGGTGTTCGCGGATTCCTAACTTCGGTTGAACCCAAGAATGTTTTTGAAGGTTTAGATAAAATCTTGAATGAGGATTACAAAATCGAAAAATGCGCCAAACTATGTGTAAAAGCAGGCGAAGAAGTCATGCCTGATGCTCTTAATGATGTTGTCATTTCTTCTGGTGAACCCTCAAAGATACTTTATGCACAAATATGCAAAGACGGCAAACCTATCCTCAATTGCCAAGCGGATGGCTTAATCGTGGCTACTCAAACCGGTTCTACTGGTTATTCCTTCTCAGCTGGTGGACCAGTTTTAGATCCCGCAACTGGTGCTTTCGTGATTACTCCAATCTGCTCTTTAACCATGTTCCATTCGCTTGTTTTTCCAGCCAACTCAACCATCACTTTCAACATAACTAAAACAGAGGAAGTTCTTGTTCTGATTGACGGAAAATACCGTAAACTTGTAAACAGTAAACAGCCAAGACTAGAAATTACAATATCAAAAAACGTGACTTCTTTCATTCGGTTTGAAACAGACTTTTATGACCGATTAAGAAGCCGGCTACTGTTTAAGGGAACAGAATGACCCCTCAAAATATCAATGAATGCAAACGAGTCATTGTTCTAGATACCTCTGCTTTTGTAGCGGGGTTTGACCCTTTCTCTTCAAATGAAGAACAAATGACAGTTCCTAAAGTTGAAGAAGAAATAAGAAGAAACTCAATGGTTAAGATGCGGTTTGAAGCTGCTCTTGAAAGCGGAAGAGTGACTATTAGAGCGCCAGCACAAGAGTTTTTGAACCAAACTAAAAATGTATCTTGTAAAGTTGGTGACTCATTCAAATTATCAGAAACAGATATTGAGCTATTAGCTTTAGCTTTAGAGTTGAAGTCATCAGGTTACACTCCTCAGATTGTCAGCGACGATTATTCGATCCAAAATGTAGCCACTCAGCTAGGAATAGAGTTTTTTGCCCTTGCAACTTTTGGTATCAAGCGACTCTTAGAATGGATAAGATATTGTCCTGCATGCTATCGAGAATACCCTGCCAATGCCACAACTAAAGAGTGCCAAGTTTGCGGTACCCGTCTGAAAAGAAAGCCGCGTAGAACGATGAAAAATTTGAAGGCAAAATAGTTAGGTTTGCTTTGCTACTTCATTAATGGTATCTTCCATAATATCCAACGCAGCTCCAAGCATATCTGTTTGTATAGTGAGCGGCGGAACAATCCTAAGCGTTGATTCGCCACAAGTAACAATGGCAACACCCCGTTTCCAACAACGTAACATAACCTCAACTGCCTTTTGATGGGAAGGCTTTTTCGTTTCTTTATCATCGACAAGTTCAACTCCAATCATTAAACCCTTACCGCGCACATCACCAACTATACTATTGGTTTCTTTGAACTCATCCAACCTTTTCATTGCGTAAGCCCCTTGCTTGTTAGTGTTGTCAAGCAGTTGCTGTTCCTTAATGACATCTAGAACAGCATTTGCGGCAGCACATGCCAAGGGATTTCCACCAAAAGTACTTGCATGAGAGCCACTGGTCCAATCCATGATTTTTGCATTAGCGATCGTTGCACCAATTGGTAATCCTGAAGCCAAGGCTTTTGAACTACAGATTATGTCTGGTTCAAGCCCCCAGTGTTCAATAGCGAACCATTTACCCGTTCTGGCGATGCCAGACTGAACTTCATCGTCGATAAGCAATATACCATTTTTATCAGCAATTTTCTTGAGCTTTTGGAAAAACTCAGGAGGAGGCACAACATAGCCACCTTCGCCCTGGATTGGCTCAAAAAGAATTGCGGCTACATCTTCAGACGGCATATACTTTTGAAGAACTTGCTCTTCGATGAAATCTGCGCACCAA
>DATIXS010000304.1:0-3352 GCA_035518335.1 Candidatus Acidiferrum sp. | reverse complement strand
TTTGACCCAAACAACCACGTTTAAACAACTAATCAACGTTACCACTGCTGAAGAAACCGAGAACCTTCTCGAAATCCTTGAAAAACGGCTAAACACAACTGAAAATCTCGTTCTTTTTTCTCTGCAGGAAGCAGAACACTTTATCTTTGACACTCAAACAGAAGGAAAACCTAAGCCAGAGTACCTCATGATTTCAGATACATATCTTTCGACAAGCCGTCAAAAATACAGAGTTCAAAGACTCATGCAAGTTGCAGCAAATAAGGGAACTAAAACACGCGTCATAAGTGCCGAGTCTATCGCAGGCAAACGAATAACTCAACTCGGCGGACTTGTCTGTTTGATGAAAAAATAAGAGAGACAAAATGTATAATCAGCACGAAAAAGAGATTGCTTTTGAAAACCGAGCGTTTTAATAGTAAAATAATACTCTACTTTCTTGAGCTTTGATGAATGAATTAGAATCATAAATCGTTGATATCTCGCACTCCGCCTCCAACATAAACATCTAGCCCCGTTTCAAGCACTTTCTTTTAAAACAACTCATTTTGCTTTAATTTTTCGATAGAAATTTTGCCTGAATGCAACGCAGTAGCCACCAATGCGCCGCAGACACCTAAATCCTTCAATTGAAGTAAATCGTTGATATCTCGCACTCCGCCTCCAACATAAACATCTAGCCCCGTTTCAAGCACTTTCTTTAATAAATCAACATTAACTCCCTCTTCGGTGCCCACACGGTTCAAATCCAAAACAATTGCCCTCGAAATTCCCATATCCTTGAACTCATTCAAAAGGCACAACGGATTAGCACAACCTTTGAATCCTAATTTAACAAGTACTTTCTCACCCTTCAAATCTAAACTTACAATAATCTTGTCGTCTCTCAAAAGTTTGATTGCTTCATGAACGAAGTCTTTAGTCTGCAACGTTTCTGTTCCTATAACAACTTCAGAAACACCTGTTTTGATAAGTTTCTCAGCTGTTTCCAAGTTAGTAACTCCTGCATCAACCATCAATTTAAGCCCTGTTTTTTCACATATGCTTTTGAGGACTTGAAAATTAATCTGGTCTTTTGTGATTGCGTCTAAGTCTGCTATGTAGAGCTCGCGAAATCCTAGCGTTTTAAAAACCTGAGCAACTTCTAAAGGTTTAACTGATTGGGCTAGGATACTTTGAAGTGGTTGATATTCATGCCTTTTTCCCCTTACAGCGTGAACAACTATTCCATTCAAAATATCAATTACAGGAATGACTTTCAATCTCTATACCTTATCTGTGAATTGACGCTCAACGAATAGAAAAACCTAACCATTGACATAGCAAAAGTTTTAAAGGCGTCATCAGTGCGCATGTTTATGATGCTACATTGAAGTTACTCATAAGTCCCATGAATGAGCAAGAAGCCTCGGCAGCTATCGCTGGAGGCGCAGACATAATTGATGTTAAAAACCCAAAAGAAGGACCCTTAGGTGCCAATTTTCCATGGATTATTAGACGAATAAGAGAAATGACGCCGAAAGATATGCAGGTAAGCTGTACACTTGGGGAGGTTCCTAACCTTCCAGGATCCATATCCTTAGCAGCGTTGGGAGCAGCATCATTGGGTGTAGATTACATTAAAGTGGGACTTTATGGGTTCAAAATTCCTCAAGAAGCAATTTTTCTTTTGAAGAACGTCAGCATGGCAGCTAAAGAATGCAATCCTAACATCAAAATTGTTGCAGCTGGCTACGCTGATGCCGGAAGAGTTGGATCAATAGAACCGTTCCTTATTCCTGAAATAGCCAAAAAGGCTCAAGTTGATATTGCCATGCTTGATACCGCGGTCAAAGATGGCCAAAATATCTTCAACTTCTTAACGACTAAGCAATTAGAGAAATTCATTGATTTATCACATGAATTTGGTTTAGAAGCTGCGTTGGCAGGGTCATTAAGAAAAGAGGATTTACAAATTGTCTATCATTTAGGCGCAGATATCGCAGGGTCTAGAGGGGCAGCATGTACAAACAATGACAGAGTTGGAGGTCAAATGACGGAAAAGCAAGTGCGTGAGTTAGTCGAAGCTTTAGGCAAAGCAGAGATGCAAGCTGACGAGAGGGCTTAGCCATTGATCCCTAAGGGGTTAAGCAGAAATAAGGTGCTATCTGAACTCAAGAAAATTCATCAACTAGACAGTGATTATGATGATGGCAAAATTTTATGTTCTATGTGTACCAAAGCTCATGCTATTGCAGAGAAAGCCTATCGACTTTACTTAAACTCCAATCTTGGTGATCCCGGTCTTTTTTCTGGAAGTGTTCAACTTGAAAAAGAAGCCATAAACGAACTTTCCACACTTCTACATGCCAAAGACTCTGTTGGCTTTCTCGTTTCAGGAGGAACCGAGGCAAATATGCTGGGGCTTCTAGCAGCAAGAAATATGAGGCGAAACATTCAACCAGAAGTTGTTTTGCCACAATCCGCCCATTTTTCTTTCACTAAAATTTGCAATATGTTGAATCTTAGACCAGTTTACGCAGACTTAGATAGCTCATTTAAGGTTGATTTGTCATCGGCTAAGAGTTGCATTAATAAAAATACTGTTGCCATAGTCGCCACGGCGGGCACAGCTGAACTGGGCACTGTTGACCCTGTCGAAGGGTTATCGAAGGTTGCTTTGGAGCATAATGTCTGGTTGCATGTTGACGCTGCCTTCGGAGGGTTGGTAATTCCCTTCCTAAAAGGTTCGAAATCCCAGTTCGACTTCAGCCTCGAAGGAGTAAAATCTATCGTTGTTGACCCACACAAGATGGGTATGTCTGCAATTCCTGCTGGCGGGGTGCTTTTCAGAGACATTAAATCTCTGGATTTTATTAAAACTGAAACACCATATTTGACAAATAATTTCCAGTATACATTTGCTGGAACAAGATCAGGCGCTTCCGCTGCCTCGGCTTGGGCAGTTCTTAAACTTCTCGGCACGGACGGATTTAAGAAAATAGTGAACAATTGCATGAAAATTACGGAGCTTTTGCGAGATGGAATAGAAAATTCGGGTTTCAATCTTGTTGTTGAGCCAACATTGAATCTTGTAGCTTTCCGCAGTACACAGAATACTAAGCGTTTGGCAGAAAAACTTTGGGAAAAAGGTTGGTTCGTCTCTTATGTTCCGCGCTACGATTGCATCAGAATTGTTATAATGCCGCATATAAAGAGGCGACATGCCTTGGCTTTTTTGGGTGATTTAAGAGAAATTGGAAAGCTTAATGCTAGAAACACATCCATTATTTGAAGGCGTTTAGTTTTGAAGATTATAGTTTATGAGCATATTTCAGGAGGCGGATATGCAGGTAAGCCAATTTCCCCAAGT
>DATIXS010000303.1:0-2164 GCA_035518335.1 Candidatus Acidiferrum sp. | reverse complement strand
TGACAGCAATTTCAGATTTCTTTGGAATAAGCCTTCTTCCTAGTACTCCTCAAAGTATAGTCGATACTTTTGACGCCATCATCGACGTTTTCCTTATAAAACAATCCATGCTTGCAGAAGATGCTATGATATTCGAAACCCGCTTTAAACGTCAAGGCGAAGATGCAAAATGCATACTAATGATTTTTCCAAGCCAAGAACTCAAGGAATTGATTGCTGAAAAATCAAAACCTATCATCGAACTAAAATAAAAAAATTCATGGTGACTGAGGCAAAACATCTTTGGTACTGCAAACAAACCAAGAGTCACTTCAAGAATTCATGGATAAAATGTCTTTTCAAAAAGTAAAAAAAATGATCCATGAAAATGCTGGCCTAAACTGTTCTGGTTATCGAGACGAATATCTAAAAAGACGTTTTAATGTTCGATTAAGAGCTACTGGCGTTAACTCATATGGGCGATATGTTATTTATTTAAGAAATAATCCTGAAGAGTACAAAAACCTGCTTAACGATTTATCGATTAACTTTACCAGTTTTTTCAGAGATACCGATGTTTACACTTACCTTGAAAAAACTTTGCTTCCAAAAATCTTTCTGACATCAAAGCCCACCAGAATTTGGAGTGCAGGCTGCGCTACAGGAGAAGAACCGTACTCTCTTGCAATTCTTGCTCAAAAAGTTCTTGGAAGAGCAGTAGCTAATCATCCAGTTACTATCTTTGCTTCGGACATTGACAAAGATGCATTAGACACAGCTGCAAAAGGTGAATATACCCAAAAGCAACTGGGTAATATGGATGGGGCTTCAATTGACCAATTTTTCACTAAAGAAGGAGAAATTTTCAAGGTAAACTCTGCTACTAAGCAGCTTGTTCACTTTCATGAATTTGACTTGATGACTCAGGCGACACATCAGAACTTAGATCTTATTTTATGTAGAAACGTAATGATCTACTTCTCAAAAGAAGGGCAACAGCAAATCCACATGAGCTTCTACAAAGCACTTAAAGAAGGAGGATATTTCATCACTGGAAAATCAGAAATGCTCAGCGGAGAACCAGCACTAAAGTTTCTGCCAGTAGACTATCAAGTTAGAGTTTATCAGAAAACCCAAAAAAGCAAATGACCCACAAATTGAGTTCATTCAATGTTACCAAGAAATGCAGTTAGCTTCACATTTTCTTTGTTTTTCCCCAATCGTTCGAAAACGAAGCCAACAGAATGTAGCATTTTAGCAAGTCAGACTTCTGGGTGTATAAGCAGAGACACACTATAACAAATTACCGATTCTGCCGAATGTTTTCTCATCAAACCTGTATGTGCTGATAGACTAATCATTAAAGGAGAAAAGGCATTGTCGTTAGATACCGATCAATATAGGCAATTGTTCATAGAAGAGGCTAAAGAGCATATCGAAACCATCACGAAATCTATGTTGATTTTGGAAAAAGAACCTGAAAATCAGGAAGTTATTAATGCGCTTTTTAGGTCAGCTCATACTCTGAAGGGTTCATCAGGCATGATGGGTTTCAAAGACTTCCAAGAGCTTACTCATGATATGGAAGATATTTTTGATGATATGCGAAAGGGCAACCGACCATCCTGTAGCCTAATAACTGCACTTCTAGAATGCATAGATGCATTGGCGGAACGACTCGAAAAAATACAAAATAGAGTAGACGACAATATTGAAGTAGAAAAATTCAAAAGTAAGCTTCAAGAGGCAAGATCCCATCTCCAAAATTTGGAGCCTTCAAAAGTACCAACTGTTAAGCCCTCAGTTCCCATCAACAGTAGTTTGGACTTAAACGAAAAAGAAAAAGAGATGGTGAATAAAGCAGAATCTTCTGGCGAACAATGTTTCATGATTAATTTTAAGTTTAGCGATGATTGCAGCTTTAAAACTATTCGCGCAGGAATGGTTTTGGATAAAATTATGGATGTTGCAAAAATAGTCAAGTCTGTCCCAAGGTCTGAGGAATTTGATGAGGAGAAGCTTAGCCAGGGCTTCAAAATGGTTGTTACGAGCAAGTTTGATGAAGGCGTAATTGAAAAATGTGGCAAGGATGTTCTAGAAGTAGAGGCTGTTAGTGTCAGTCCATTTAGCACTTCGCCTGTTAAAGTAGTATCTGAGGTTTTGCCGTCTCAAAGTAATTACATGG
>DATIXS010000302.1:0-3443 GCA_035518335.1 Candidatus Acidiferrum sp. | reverse complement strand
TTCCGATACTGCGATAAAAACGGCAACATTGCAGAAGGCAAGTATCCAGCCAATCCAAACGGCTCCACCTACGACCTTGCGGGCGTATGCAACAGGGAAGGAAACATTTTTGGTTTAATGCCTCACCCAGAAAGAGCGATGTATTGGTGGCAACAACCTGACTGGACACGCGAGCAACAAATGCTACAGTATGGCGACGGGAAACTAATCTTCCAAAGTATAATCGACAAACTAACAAACACTTGCTAAATACAACAATCCCCTTTTTTGGCAAAATACTTGCAAATTGGCAAAAAGCAATATATTTGCCATAACCATTTGTGTAATTGGTGATAAACATGTCTGTCGAGGTTGGCAAGTATGGTCGTATTGTTCTGCCTAAAAAGATCCGAGAAAAATATGGAGTGGACGAAGGCATCAGGTTAATCATTACTGAATACATGGGACGCATCTGTCTTGTTCCAGTAAAGAAATATGATAAGCCAACTGCGGCGTTGTATGGCTCTGTAAAGGTGGAGAACCCTATAGATGAGCCAAAGCAAGTTGCAAGAGAGTACATTCGCAAAAAGTTGCTTGAGGACTTATAGTGCCTCGCTTCGTTGATGCAAACATTTTCATCTATGCAGTTACAGCACACCAACTTTTCGGGAAAACTGCTAAAAAAATTCTTGAACGTATAAACAATGGTGAACCGGCAGTAACATCCACAATTGTATTATGTGAAGTAGCGTGGGTACTAGAGGCCATGGGTAAACAAGGCAGCATTAAACCAACTCTTGAAAAGATAATGTCTTTCAAAAACTTGAAATTGGTCGGTTTTAGTGAAGATGATCTATTGGTTGGAGCAAATACTGTAGGTACCGAACATTTGGATTTTAATGATAGCGTAAACCTTGCTCTAATGATGCGACTAGGAATTACTGAAATCTATTCTAACGATCAAAAACACTTTGGCAAACTAGACTTTATAGAATTAGTTTTCGCTTAATTCTTAGGTCTCATTATAACTAAGCTGAGTTGATTGTTTTAATCGGCAATTTTTAATACAGAAAGGATAAATCCTTTGCGTATGGCAAGCCTGCGCGGGCACCCATTGCAGTAACACTTTTGGAAGCCACGAAATTCCCAATCTGTCCACATTCAAAGAGGCTTTTCTTGTTGATTAAACCGTAGAGGAAGCCTGCACAGAACGCATCTCCAGCACCAGTGGTATCCACAACTTTAACCTTAAAAGGTTCTACACTTAGCCTGTCCTCTCCATTGGTAACGTAGCAACCTTTATCACCAAGTTTAACTGCGACAATTTTAACGCCTGCATTAATCATTAGATCAGCACCTTCGGTGTAATCAGTTTCTCCAGTTAAAAGTTCAAGTTCAACAGCGTTAGGCATCAAAACGTATGAACTTCGAATTATTGGTTCAATTGCCGCAAAACCTTTTTGCGCGTAGACTGAGCCAGGGTCAAAGCTGATTTTAACATCATTTGACAAAGCAGCTAACAGCTTTTTCTGAGCACGAAGAGATTTTTCCCCAACAAATGAAGAGTAGTGAACAAATTTTGTTTGAGAAACATAACTGTATTCTATCTCGCGTGGTTCAATCGTGTCGTTGACACCTGAGTTGATATATAGGGTTCTTGCGCCTTTCTTATCTACGAAACCCATTACTGAGCCGCTTTTACCCTTTTTTGCCTGAATGATAGCACTTGTGTCAACGCCTTCTTTGTTAAAACAGTCAATTTGAAGTTTGCCTTCTCGGTCGTCAGCTACTTTTCCTATAAACCCTGTTTTGCAACCAAGCCTCGCCAAAGCAACCACAGTATTTGCAGCGGAACCGCCGCAGGCTTCAGTGTAATCTTCAACGAAGCTTTCCTCTTCTGCTTTTGCGAGTCTATCAACTTTGAAAAGAACATCAACATTAAGTGCGCCAAAACCGACAACATCAAATTTAGTCATGAAAATAACTCCATTAACGGAATCTTGTATTCGCCTAGTTTGCCGCCATAGTTGCCAGCGGAAATCTTTGTGACACCACCAATGTCTAAAACGGCTTCTATTCCAGCTTTTGTTGCTTGTTTAACGGCTTGTAAAGAGATGCCGTCGTAAACTATTTCGGCTATGTAACTTACGCCTTCGGGAACAAGCGAGTCTTTACCCAATTTTTTCTTAAGTGATGGGCAATAAAGGTGATTGGTTGTTGGGCCAATTTTTGGGAAATGAGTTTCTGGCTTAGAGCCTGCTGAGCATACCTCGAAAGGAGTAACTACACCTTCCACGTTGTGGATTGCATTAAGTGCTTTTTCTCCTGCTTGCTTTAGGGCTTGTTTTGTTTTGCACATTACCCAAAAGTTTCCGCCCATCACACCGCGACCAAAGCCTAAGTGACGCTCAATGATAAAGTCGGGGACCATTAGTGGAACAACAATAATTTCCCGGCCGTGGCGTTTTTCGATCCATTCGTAACCGTCGCCGCAGTGCCCTACAGTCTCCATCATATCCAGTTTACCTTCAGCATTTGGCAATGCATCATAGACAGCAGTGAAAGGCTTAACCAAGATATCTTGTCGAATTCGGTAGGAAAGCTCGGTTTCAAATTTCTTGAGAGATTGCTCAAAGGTTTTGTTTGGGTTAATTTCTCCCCAGAACTGCAAGATTGCGCCAATGCGTTTGTCGGGTGTTTCTTTTGGGGAGAGGTACTTTTCTACTCCGCCCTCTGTTCTGCCGATAACAACTGAAGGCGTGGCTGTTGAATCTTCAGCTGCTTTACGGAGAGTCTTTTCGTCGTCTGCTGTAACAATTACTCTGCAAAAAATACCAGTAAACGCTTCTGCAAACGTATCCTCAATAAATGCTTTTTTCATTATCCAAGTCTCCCAACATCTACTCCGCGAACTTTTTTCCTAAATTCGCTGCTTTCTTTTATTAGCGATTCCATATTTTGGGCTGTTACTATTTGAGCTTTAGGCAAGCCATTGGAATACACAGTTGATAGCTGTTTAATTAAAGCGGTATCAACTTCGCTATATTCTAGTGCAGGAAACCCCCAAGACTGAAGAGCATTGATAGCTACTTCTTTCCCGAATTTACAGAACAACTCAGCAATAACTGCAGTTACAAGGTTGCTTTCTGAAAGAATAGCTACCTCTGCATTCTTGACTGCATAGACGTTCCCGTTAAAAGATACTGTTAACCCGCCATTGTCGCGGACAAGTTTGAATGCTTCCACATCTGTTATGCTATCGCCCACATACATAACATCTGCTAAATTTGCATCCAGCCGCTTTACAACGTCGCGAATTGCTTCGGCCTTCTGTTCCCCACCAACCGTTATCACATCAACGAGGAATTTTCCAACAAACATCTTGGGAATTTCGCTCCAGAAAATCTCGTCCAAACGTTCGATAATAGTTTGGTCGCTGGGCGAAAAATCTTCAAGAGCTTTTG
>DATIXS010000301.1:0-4150 GCA_035518335.1 Candidatus Acidiferrum sp. | reverse complement strand
ATTGTCTTGTATTCGGTGGTCCAGTCTATGCTGGCGCCCATTTTGAGTATGCCTTCTTTCATCATGGCGATGTATTTTTCTACTGTTTCTATACACCATGCTCGGAACTGGTCTGGGGGGACATCGCGTTTGCGGATGTTTCTTGTTTTTTCAACTTGGATCTCTATGCCTAAGCCATGGCAGTCCCACCCTTGTGGAAAAAGCACGTTGAAGCCTTGCATGCGTTTGTATCTGGCTACCATATCGAAATAGGTCCAGTTCAAAACGTTGCCCATGTGTAATTCGCCCGAGGGATAAGGCGGCGGAGTATCTATGCTGAAAGGAACCCGCTTTTCATCATTCCAGTCGTAATGGTAAATGCCCATTTCTTCCCATTTGCTTTGCCATTTCCGCTCAATCTCTGTGAAATTATATTCTTTAGGCATAGGCTGCATGCTTTTTCCTCGTTAATGTGGTGGCTTAGGGAAAACAAGAAAATCACCTAAAAACATTACCCTGCAACGATATAGAGATTGCAGCCAATTCATTCTTGAAATTAACAACTAAACGCTAACCTTATGATTGCCTAAACTTGATTGAATTGTCATGGAGCCAATGCTTAACTGCCAATTTGTTTATATAATCTACAGACTCCTCGACAAAACTAACCTAACAACCCTTATTCAATGCAAGTTTTTCGCAACCCTAAAATAAAACAACTTCCACGTTCTATTTTATTAAGGTAATTCGGGGAGCTGGGAAAGACCCGGCTGAGAGGACAGCTAAGTGCTGTCGACCCAATGAACCTGAACCAGGTAATACTGGCGGAGGGAAAAAACGTGAAACAACCTGATACACAAACTGAAAACAATAATATTTTTCCAACCAAGATACTCGCAGAAATAATAATATTTGTTGCAATGGCAGGAGCATTGGCTCTAATTAGCCATTCCTTTTTCGGTCTTCCACAAGGAGGATCCATCAACCTTGGGATGGTGCCTATTTTTTGGCTCGCATTAAGGAGGGGACCCAAAATCGGTATATTTGCTGGCATTGTGCTTGGTGTGGTTGATCTTGCGATTGAGCCTTTCGTTGTTAATCCTGCTCAATTTATCCTTGATTATCCTCTGGCGTTTGCCTGCGTTGGACTTGCTGGATTCTTCAGGAACCTTGGCGCTGTTGGATCAATTGCCGGTGTCGTTGTAGGTGGGACAGGCCGTTTCTTATCTCACTTTGTTTCAGGCGTCATATATTTTCCCCAGTATGCACCAGTAGGTATGAGCCCAATCCTTTACTCAGCAATATATAACGCAACGTACATGGTTCCAAGCATTATAATTTGTGCAATCGTGATTGCTTTGCTTCAGAGAAGTAAAACACTAAACATATACCTTTAGAGATGAATAGACATGGGAAAATTGCCGCTTGAAGAACTTAAATCACTATTAAGCTGCATTAAGAAAGATTCGCGCGTCATCGTTCCTCCCATGGTTGGTTACGATTTTGGAGTAAACCTTTTTGATGGCAAGTATATGGTAGTTGCTACTGACCCTTGTACTGGCGTTCCGGGAGAATGGTTTGGCTGGTTACTTATCAATTATGCAGCTTCAGATGTTGCTCTTTCAGGAGCCAAACCTGAATTCTGCACTATTAACCTGCTAGGACCAAAATCAACTAAACCAGAAGCCTTCCAAAAAGTAATGAATCAAATTTGCAAGGCAGCAGATGAATTGGACATAGCCATCGTTCGAGGGCATACAGGCACGTATAGCAGCATCTCAAGCTTGCTCGGTGTAGCCACAGTTTACGGAGGAGTTCAACTGGAAAAGCTAATTACGCCTGCAAACGCTAAGCCAGGCGATCTGATCTTATGCACTAAACCGCTCGGGATGGAGACAATCACGAATTTTTCGATAGCCAACAAAGAATTGGCCGAAAAATTATTTGGGTTTGAGCACCAAGAAAAACTCTCAAAGCAAGTTTACTTACAAAGCTGCGTTCGAGAAGCAATAGAACTTGCAAAAACAGACCTTGTTCATGCTATGCATGATGCTACTGAAGGCGGATTTGTAGCAGCCTTAAATGAATTGGCTGAGGCCTCAAAACTTGGTTTTAAGATAAGTTGGGAAAACATCACTATATATAAAGAATTGTTGGTTTTACAAAGTCAATTTAGATTAACTGATGAGCAACTGCTGGCTGCGTCATCAACGGGAACAATTATCGCAGCAATTGACCCTCAAAATAAAGAAAAAATAACAGAGGTACTAAATCAAAATGGGCTCTCACCCAGCTTCATAGGAGAATTTAGCGAAAATAAAGATCGCGTATTAATTAGAAATGGCAAAAAAGGGGCTTTTCCACTAACTTCGGATGACCCTTACGATAAGATTCTTTCTGGTAAATAGCGTTATTTTTTGATTTCAGACAGCACAAAGTTCACTATTTCTTCAGCAATGTTAACTTTGGCTACAACTTGCAAGCCTTTCCATCCGGGCTGACTATTTACATCTACAATGCGTGGTCCATTTGGTCCTTCCAGTATATCTACTCCTGCAACTTTGCATCCGACAGCCTTAGCAGCTTTAACCGCTAATTCTTCAAATTCTTTGCTGATTTCTGTTGGCGCAGGTCTTGCTCCTCTACTGTAATTAGTTTTCCAGCCATCCGCGACACGACGCATAGATGCTACCACTCGATCTCCAATAACAAAGGCGCGTATGTCTGAGTTCCCATGAGGTACAAATTCCTGCATATAGATTACGCCATGATGGAAAGTTATGGCCTTAAACACTGTGTCAGCTATGTCTGCATCAACTACGCGTGTTGCAC
Source organism: Candidatus Acidiferrum sp. (assembly GCA_035518335.1). Classification (GTDB taxonomy): domain Archaea; phylum Thermoproteota; class Bathyarchaeia; order Bathyarchaeales; family Bathycorpusculaceae; genus Bathycorpusculum. The sequence continues at coordinate 1,339 of DATIXS010000301.1, read as the reverse complement.
CTTGACCTCTGGATCCAAAAATCGGTTTAACAACCACATCTCCGCCAAGCTCAGAAAACGCTTTGAGCGCTTCATTTACGCTTTCAGTTGCTAATGTTCGCGGTACAGGAACGCCAACATCCTCAAGGAGAGCTAAAATATCATATTTGTCAACACAATGCTCAATTGCAGTTGGCGGATTCACCATATAGAAGCCTTGACGCTCAAGCTTGTAGAGCATATCCATTCTGAATACCAATTCCTCAAGCGAACCACGTCCGATCGGGCGGATAATAAGTGCGTCTAAGTCATCTAGGATGCTTGTGCCGTTAACTTTGAAATAGGGTTTGTATGCGAGTCGTGCGACGATTTTTGGGAAAGTGAAGCATTCGTATGGGATGCCTCGTTTAGTTAATGCTTCTCGAACTTGTGTGCTGCTCCATGCTTCCATGTTACGTGTCATAATACCAAATTTCAATGCAGATCTGTCCTTACCTAATGTGTATTGAAGATGCTTATTGATTGTACTCTTAAAGTTTCTGGGGAAAGTGAAAAAATTGTGGTCTTACGGTGCAGTATTCCTCAAATTGAACTTCTTAGCTTCTGAATTTATTAGTAAACGAAACTAGCTTTTCTTTGTTTTTTCCTATTAAATCGCCGATAAGTGCTCCCGAAATTAGGCAAATTATTAGGCTTGTTACGGCAAACAAATCGATGCCTATTGAACTTGCAACTTGTTCATTAATCCCTGTTGCACCAAAAGAAAGTACGATTGCAGCCCAAATGCAGAAGCCAATAATGGAGGCTCCAACAAAAAAGAACACAGCTCTCTTTGGGTAACTGACTGTTTGTTTAAACCCAACATAGAATGCAAATCCTATCGCTACAAGAATGGTGCTAAATATCAATGCCTCTTTTTCAAAGGCAATTTGCATTATATACCCGAAAGCAATTGTAAAAGCAATCATGATTGCTGTCAAAGTTATCCAGTAATATTTGCTTCTAAATAGGCTCACTGGTTTTGATTGAACCTTTGATTTGATTTTCTTTGGCTTAGTCTTTTTAGGATAAGTCTTCAGGTAAGTCTTAGGCATGACTCAAATGACTACTTTATGCACTTATTAATTTTTCATAAAATAACGAGCTGATCATCTTTTGGACTGGCAAAACAGACTATTTAATTCTTTCAAGACGCAGGGAATTTAATAAAAGAAGCATCGTAACTCCATCGTCCCCAGCGATGACAGTTGCCAGCAAACCTGTCACACCGATTACTCCCAGAGCACCTAGAATTAGCTTTATGACAAGTGATGCGGCGATGTTTTGTTTGGCAATTTTCATAGTTTTATCGCTTAACTTT
>DATIXS010000300.1:0-3150 GCA_035518335.1 Candidatus Acidiferrum sp. | reverse complement strand
TGTTTTCGTTTTCAGTTTAAACACTGGAATGTTAACAAAGCCTCCAACTAAAGTGCCAACCAAAATAAACAAAATAGTGACAGGTGTGAAACCCACATTTTCAAATGCAATGCTCACTACTCCAATAAAAACAAGAGCAACTACAGCAAATAATAAAACTGCTAAGAAAACGAAGAATAGAAAACTATGCTGGAAATAGATTGTTTTCCGGCTCATACATTCACAGCTTACAATATTATTTTCAGAATTAACTTACAAGAAATGAATTTATCTAGATTTACCTGCATTAAAAATCTTGCGCATGCCTAAAATCCTAATATATTAGTTTACAAGATACTTTCAGTTTAGCCTCTTCTCTTTTTAAATTTTAAAACTGACATTGTAATACCCATGATTACTAGAATAGTTGCTGCAATACTGTAAATATAGAGCATAAATGGAGAAGACATCAACGAATTATCTTGTTGCGTTCGGGCAGGACTTGGGAGTATGAGGTTGGGCAGGTTGGGGATGAGCCTTGTGTCGTTCCAATAAATAACACTTTTGTATCCCATCGATTGGAGTGTTTGTGGTCCATCGGGGTAAACGATTTCTAGGTTATTTCCACAAATTTGCATTAGTGTTTTAATGCTCATACTTATGTCGATAGTAAGATTATCTGCTTGCCAAAGTCCCCAAATTTTATCTTCTGGGCCTCGAAAGCCGTAGGCGTAATCGTCAGGAAGAACGTATGCTATCCGGTTGCTTATTGGGCTCTCTGTGCGGGGGTTAGTTTGAGTATATTGCCAGAAATCCTTTATCGCATCAAGCTGAGTTTGTGTTAAAACGTTTTGCGTCCAGTCTTTGTTACTATCAAACACAAAAATGTATTTTGCACCATTTTCATAGGCTAAAACCATATCATTGTAAAGCTCCATTCCAGATTCCATGTATGGCGGGTCAGTATACTTCCAAGTTATCATGACGCCCCACTCCTTGTTTTGAGCAGTAGCTGCGCCTCTAACCAGATCCAGATTCAACGTCCTGTCATAATCAAGGGCAAACTCTGCAAAAACTGTGTCATATCCCGCCTGATAATCGTACCAGTAAAGTGCATAGTCTGACGTGAACAAAGGAAACTCCGTTGGGTAAGCAAAATTTCGTGTAATTGAAAATGGTCCACTACGTAAATATCTGTTTACAGTCTGAACATACTTTGTTGCGGCGTCAGTATAGTTTGTAGCCGCTCTAACTGCAGTATAATTTGCCTGATCGAGTTGTTTTCCACCCGGTTCATCGTAATAATAAATTCCGAGAAAACGGTTCCCCCAATTGTTCTTGGCGTCTGAAAGCCATTGGCTTGTGGGGTATCTGGGGTCGTCTGAGTAAACTATGAATGATAACCCTTTATTATAGACGTACTGGCTGATAGTACTTAGCCTTGCTAAATCGTAGTTTCCAGTACAGCCAATTATGAAGCAATTTGTGTAAGAACAGACATTATCAATTAACTGTTCAGTCAAAGGAACGCTTTCGTAAGCAACGTCCACTCCTAAAAAAAAGCTGGGTGAAGTTGTTGTAGCGGTAGCTTTCGAAGTCAAATTGTAATTTAGAAACAAAGGTAAAACTAACAAGAAAACCATAAGAACCGTTAGCTGCTTATTCTTCATTTGATCTAACTTCAATTTTATGACCTAATAAGACTTTTCCAAAATCGATACAATCAAAATTAAGCTGAGTCTTTGCTGAATCAATTATTCAAAACTGCTAACGTCTATCTCAACTTCATGCTTATCAAAACTATGTTCTTCCGCAAAATTTGATTTCGATAAATGCCATTATAAATCCATTAAAAGTCCACAAGAATAATATGTGAAAAACTGATGACTTAAAAAAACTGTTGAAATTTTTTTAATTATTAAACGAAATTCCCCTTTATCCTTAAGTATGCAAAAGCTTTTTAGCAATTTGTATAACAAATAAATTGTCTCGATGAGGCTAAAAATGGGTTTAGGGGATATGAGTTTTTGATAAATGAAGGAAACGTTTTTCGAAAACAAGAGCAAATCGCTCGCGAAGTAGTCCCGGTGAATGAGAAAATTAGATATTGCACGGGCTGCCATCAACCTATCGGCATTATATCAAGTATGCTTTATGAGATTGATGAAAAGCTTTACTGTTCCGATTGTTATTCTCGAATGATAAGCAATAAGGCAGTGGAAAGAGATCGTTCAGATATAATGCGCGCATAAGAAGTCATTAAATAGTCTGGCTATAATCTCTTCGCGAAGTCGCTCGCTTAAGTAGTGTTATTTATCTTCTTATTTTTTAGGAAAGGCTATGAATATGGAAATTTCTAGCCTTCTGCAATTGGAGCACTTGTTTGCACTTTTTTGATTCTTCCACCGATTGTAGCAGGTATGATTGCTAAAGTGTTAACGACAGCAAACACGAGGTAAGTGTTTTTTAAGCTAGACAAAAAGAGTGCTATTCCTCCAGCAGGTATAGCTTGGGGATTTGCTGCAGTTATTATCTGAGTAATAAGGTTGTAGGGTGCAGTTAATGACATTACTAATACTGCTAGGTTTAAGCTTACTGTTAACCCAATATTTAAGAACAGTGTGAATAAGGCTGAGCCTATTCCGCGTCTTTCAGGCGGAACCGAACTCATTACAGCTCTTAAGTTTGGGGCAACAAAAAGTCCTGTTCCAACCCCCAACAACACCATGAAGATGCTAAGAACCAAATAGGGTGTTGACGCGTTTGTCGTTGAGAATAGAAATAGTGCAATGCTGGTTAAAACTAAACCCGTTACTGTAAATTGAGATTGCCCATACTTGTCTGCTAATCTTCCGCTTAGGGGTCCAACAGCCAGAAAGGCTATTTCAAAAGGAAGAATTCTTAAACCCGCTTGAAGTGGACTGAGATTTTCCACCAATTGGAACTGGAGGCTCAATAGTAACAATACGCCTGTCCAAGTCATAACATTAAGTAGCAGCGCGAATAATCCTCCTGAAACTTCCCTGATCCTGAAAACTTTCTGATAAATAAGTGGGCAATCGGCTCTTCGCTCATACAATAGAAAAACAACAATCAAAGTGGCGGCACTTGCTAAAAAAACATAAGACGTCGATAATCCACTTGTACCGTATGCGCCATATGTTAATCCTA
>DATIXS010000299.1:0-23289 GCA_035518335.1 Candidatus Acidiferrum sp. | reverse complement strand
GCTTTGCGTTTGCACAAACTAACTGACCGATTTTCTTGCTTTCCACTGCATCTCGGATACTTTGTAATCCAGGAATAAACCTCATCAAGAAGCCAACAGTTAACACAAGACCATTCTGTTCTGCGATGTTGCAGAGTTTTTTGGCTTGCTTTGTGTTAGTAGCCATAGGTTTCTCAACCAAAACGTGCTTTCCTGCCTTGAGAGCTTTCAGAGCTTCTTTAGCGAGAACCGTTGACCAGGTGCACACACTTATGGCTTCAATTTCTTTGTTTTTCAACATTTGAGCACTATTATTATATGCTCTCACACCAAACTGGCCAGCAACAACTTTGGCTCTTTCTGGATCAACATCACAAATAGCGATTAATTCAGTTCCTGGCAGTTCCTTGTATACTCTCGCGTGATTTTTTCCCCAAAAACCAGTGCCAATAACTGCTACTCCAAGTTTCTTCAATGGTGCTCTGTACCTCTTCCCAGCCCACGATATATGAAGCCTTCTATTTCCACTTTTTTTGGCTCCAAGACACCTGCTAAATCTACAAGAACAGAAGGTGTCTTTGCTAATGTTTTAAGTTTTTTGAGGTTTAAGTTTTTAAACTGGTCTTCTGCTGAAACAATTATTATGCAGTCAGCGCCTTCAACCGCCTCATTGAAGTTAGTTTTTGCCACTCCCAGATCAAAAGCATCTTTCTTTGATAAAGGATCATAAATGCTGGGTTTGGCACCCTTTAACTGCAACATTTTAACCAAAACGCCTGTTGTCTGATTGATTGTGCCTAAAATAGCAACTCTTGCTCTTCTCAATGTTTTATTGCAGTTTCGCAGAGCATCCTGGGTTAAATTGACTGCATGTCTAACCATTTCTTCGTTTATTTGCCTAGCCAAAGCTGGAAGCCTGAGCTTAACGCTAATATTATCTGCACTGTCAAGCAGTAGGTACGCTCCATTTTTGTTCTCTTGGTCAATAGTTGTAGGCAAAAAACTTTCATCATTAAAATCTAGAAACTTTAAAACTTGAAAGTAGTCGATGCAAGCACTTTCACAGAAAACTGCCAACTCATTTGCCAATGCAGTGTTTGCATCCTGTTTTGCAATGGTAAAAAGTGTCGCTATTTCTGCAGTTTTTACATCGTTTATTTGTTTTACTTTTTTTGTTATTGTCTTAAGAATATTTGTTATCGAATCTATATTGCTTTTTCCGATTGGTGCGACCTTCAACTCTGTAGTGACCACTTGCTTTGGATTTTGCATCGGAATATAGGCTAAGTCGACTCCTTGTCCAATCTTAAGACCAGATGTATTCTCAATTGTTTCTTTCAGCGTGCCTTCGTTAAAGCCAAAGCCCGCAATATTACAGTAAATAACTAACATGCCACTATGAAGCGCTGATGCAACTTGTTTGCAAGCGTTCACTGCATCTGTGTAATCAATTTTCTTCTGGTCGTCAACTTTTGCCCCTGCGGTAATAATTGTAATGTCGCTTTGTGAAACCATTTTTTTTAATTCGCTTGTTACGTTCAATTTTCCTGAATTGATTAAGCCTCTTAATTTAACTTCAGCTTCTTGTCCGGCGAATGGTACTTTGGCTTTAGCAACTTTTTTTATTACACTTAAATCGGCATCTGAACATGCAACTTTAAAGCCTGCTTCAGCAAACCCAATGGATAGCCAGATGCCTCTGTGCCCACATCCTATAACGCTTACCGTATATTTTGAACGTTTTTCTGCATCGTTAACGTCTTCTGGCTTTATGTTCAGAACTTCGGGCACAGAAAGGATATCTCCGATTATTGAATTTCTACTGCAAGGTTTTGAGGTTTTTTTGAAGCATCAAAGTGTAATCCTTGACTAGCTTTAAGGCTTTTTCTTGGTTTTTTGCCTCAGCATACAACCTAAACACTGGTTCTGTCCCGCTAGGTCTAATAAGTATAGCACTATTATCACTGAACCAAATTTTTACTCCATCAAGAGTGTTAATGTTTTCGCTCTTCACTTGCTCTATGATTTTCTTAAGCAGTGATTCTTTTTTCTCATCGGGGCAATCGATTTTTCCTTTCTCAATGAAATATTGAGGTTGCTCAGCCACAAGCGCCGAAAGCTTTTTTCCAGTTTGAGCCATAATGTCAAGAAGTAAAGCCGTTGTCATTGCACCGTCCCTTACCGCTTGGTGAGGACCGTAAAAGATTCCGCCGTTTTCTTCTCCACCCAGTTTAGCATCTAACTCTTTCATTTTCTGTGAAACGGTGACGCTTCCAACCTTAGTCCAAATCAATTCACCTTTGTAAGCTTGTACGATATCTTTGATTAAAGTTGATGAGCTTACAGGAGTGACTATTTTTGCACCTGGATTTTTAATTAAGAATTGTTTTATAACCACGGCAAAAGTCTTGTCTCCCCAGTAGATGGTGCCGTTTTCGTCTGTGAAGATTGAGCGGTCGGCGTCGCCGTCAAAAGCTACTCCCATATCTGCGCCTATTGCTTTCACAATTGAAGATAAATCTGCGAGACTTTCGGGCCTAGGCTCAGGTAGTCTTCCCGGAAAAGTTCCATCAATGTTTGCATTTATGGTTGTTATTTTGCAACCAAGTTCCCTTAACAATGTAGGCGCAGTTAGTCCGCCCACGCTATTAGCTGCATCGACAACTACATGGAAGTGTTTTTCAGCTATTTGCTCTGTATTAACATGTTTTTTTATCGCTTGGACATATTCATCGTTAATTGCTGACAGGTCACGTACTGTTCCAAGTTGGTCCCATCGTGCAAACACTAATTTGTTATCAAAGTAAATATTTTCTATTTCCGTTTCTTGCTCGTGTGATGTTTCAATTCCGTCGCTCCAAATGACTTTAATGCCATTGTATTCCGGTGGGTTATGTGAAGCTGTTATAATTACTCCACCATCCATTTTGTGGTTCTTAACAGCAAATTGCAGGGAAGGTGTCGGAGCCATGCCAGCGAAAAACACGTTGCAGCCAGCTGCAGTTAAACCTGAAATTACAGCTTTACTAAGCATGCTCCCGCTAGTTCTAGCATCATAACCTAAAAGTAAATTTTTTCTCCCAAAAAAAGTTCCAATTGCACATCCAACTTTTATAGCCATTTCAGGAGTTAATTCTACGTTGACTAATCCTCTTATTCCGTTTGTTCCGAAAAGCTTTCTTTCGCTCATAAATTTCACTTCATTTCTACTTAACAGTGAATCTTAGGTTTTAAAACGTTTTCAGCCACTTCTTTACCTGGACAGATCTTTCCTGAAAGTTCAAGATTGTCTCTAACTTTTGCATTATCGGCGATTATGCAGTCACAGCAAATTTTGACATTTTTCCCAATTTTTGCTGCTTCACCTATAATTGCTCCGTCGATTGATACACAATCGTCAATTGTTACATCTGCAAAAATTACGGAATTAGTTATTTGTGAATTTTTGCCTACTTTGACATTTTTTCCCAAAATAGCATATGGTCCAATAATTGACCTTTCTCCAATCGTTGTCCCTCTATCAATAGCAACTGGGTGTTTTAATTCAAAGTTTTTTGCTTTTTTCGGTTTGATATTTTTGCTTATAGAATCAAGTATTATTTTGTTTGTTTCCAAGTACTCTTCTGGTTTCCCTATGTCCATCCATAAGCCATTAGTCATGTGACCGCAGAGTTTACCTTCTTCAGCAAGTTTTGGAAAGACTTCTCGTTCCATTGAAACTGCCCTTCCTGATGGAATATAATCGAAAACTTTAGGACTTAGAACATAAAGTCCTGCGTTAATGAGGTTACTTGGAGCTTTGTCCATGGATGGTTTTTCAACGAATCGTTTTATGTGATTGCCATTTCCCATTTCAGCTACCCCGTATCTAGTGGGGTCGCTAACCTTACAGAGGGCTATTGTTGCTAAAGCATTCGATTCTAAATGTGTATTTATCAAATCTTTGTAGTTTATTTGTGCAAAAATGTCGCCGTTTAAAACAATGAATGGCGAATTATGTCCAATAAGGTTTTCAGCTTTTTTTACTGGTCCTGCGGTCCCGAGAGGTGTCTTGGGTGGATCAATTGAAAACTTTATTTTCAACCCGTGCCTGGGAGGATGCTGCTGTCTTATGTGAAATTGCGTTAATGCGTTGACTGCTAATACTGCTTCGTTTACGCCATTGTTTGATAGTCCTTCAAAAATCCATTCTAGTAAGGGTTTGTTAACTATTGGAAAAAGAGTCTTAGGTCGAGCGCAACTTAGTGGTCTGAGCCTTGTTGCGAAGCCGCCTGCTAAAATTACTGCTTTCAGAGGTGACACCTTGTTTTGAAGTAATGTATTGATTCTTTTTTATATAAACTGTTTTGGCAACTATTTTACTCCCACTCAATTGTTGCAGGTGGTTTGTGAGTAATATCATAAACCACTCGAGTAACTTCTGGAATCTCATTTGTGATTCTAGTCGAGATTTTTTCAAGCACAGAATAGGGTATTTGGGCAAAGTTTGCTGTCATTGCTTCTTGGCTTTCTGCTGCACGAACAGCTACTACATATCCGTAAGCTCTTGAGTCACCTTTCACGCCGGTTGCTTTTGTGTCTGTTAGCACCGCAAAGTATTGCCATAACTTCTCTTCCAAATGGTTTTTCTCAATTTCCTGACGAACAATTGCATCAGCTTTTTTGGCAACGTTCACTTTTTCTGGGGTTAGTTCACCTATTATGCGAACTGCCAAGCCTGGTCCTGGAAATGGCTGTCGATTAACCAGCTCCTTGGGTAAGTTTAACATTGTAGCAACTTTACGAACCTCGTCTTTGTAGAGATCACGAAGTGGTTCAACGATTTTTTTGAAGCTTATGTTTGTTGGCAGTCCTGCGACGTTGTGGTGGGATTTTATTACATCTGAGTTTTTCCTGATGCCTGATTCGATTCTGTCTGGGTAAATAGTACCTTGAAGCAAGTATTTGGCGCCTGACTTTTCAGCTATTTCCTCAAAAACCCTGATGAATTCTTCTCCAATTACCTTGCGTTTCTTTTCAGGGTCGGTGATGCCTTTGAGTTTTTTTATAAAGCGATCTCGGGCATCTGCAACAACGAAGTTTATGGGGAGCTTTCCGAATGTTTCTCGGATGGCCTCAGGTTCGCCCTCCCGCATGAATCCATGATCGACGAAAACAGCTGTCAGTTTATCCCCTAATGCTTTTGCCGCTAAAGATGTAGCTACACTTGAGTCTATGCCTCCGCTTAAGCCTATTATGGCTTTGGCAGATCCAACATCATTTTTTATTTCATTAACCATTTTTTCGATAATGTCTTCTACTTTCCAGTTAGCTTCGCATTTGCAGACTTCAAATATGAAATTGTGAAGCATGCGGGCGCCTTTTTCAGTATGAATGACTTCTGGGTGCCACTGTAACCCGTAGATTGGCTTTTTTTTGTGTCTAAAGGCGGCTACTGGGCAGTTGTCTGTGTGTGCTAAAACTTCAAAATCCGACGGTAAAGCAAAAACCGTGTCGCCGTGGCTCATCCAAACTTTTTCTTTTTCATTTGAGCCTTCTAGTACACCTACCGGCTTGTCGATTGATACTTGCGCTATTCCATATTCTTTGCATGCTGCAGGTTCAACTTTTCCGTTGGTAAATTGAGCCAATAGTTGGTGTCCATAACATAATCCTAGGATAGGTAAATTTGCCTCTAAGATGCGAGGATTAAGTTTGGGAGCATTTGGGTCATAAACGCTTGAGGGTCCACCAGAGAGAATTAGACCTTTAACATTGAATTTTTTATTTAGAGCTTTTATTTCTTCAGGAGAAATATCATGCAGGACAATTTCTGAGTAGACTCCGTTTTCTCTGATTCTTCTGCCAATGAGATGGCAGTATTGTCCCCCAAAGTCTAAAACTAATATTGTATCATATTTTACTTGCATCTTCTTGGGCTCTATTTATTGGGGTTTAAGCTAGTAATTTAAGATTACTATCTGTTTTCTATAAAGTCAAGAAGCTTCAAAACCCAACAAATTTATCTTAATCAGCGTTCATATTTTGGCGGAAAATACTAAACTTTTATTAAGATAATACTATGATAATTAAAATTCGTTTCAAGAAGACTAGCTAAATTGAATGAACGTTCAGGAATGTTGATTATGGACTTGAATGAAACAGACTTAAAAATTCTCAAAGGTCTATTAGAGGACGCAAGGTTTTCAAGTAGACAAATAGCCAAAAACGTCGGTGTTTCAGTTGGGACAGTCTTATCTAGGATCAAAAAGATGGAAGATGAAGGTCTCATCAAAGGGTACTCAGTTCTTTTAGATCATGAGAAACTTGGTTTTCAATTGACAGTAGTGACTGAAATTACTGTTTCAAAAGGCAGACTTGTAGAAACTGAAAATGAAATCGCCAAAATCTCAAATGTATGCAGCGTATATGACGTAACAGGCTTAACTGATGCCATTATTGTTGCAAAGTTTAAGAGCCGAGAGGACCTTGGTGCGTTTACTAAGAAGCTGCTGTCTTTACCATTTATTGAGAGGACAAACACTCATGTGGTTTTAACAACAGTTAAAGAGAACTTCCGTCTGCTCTAATTACCCATTTCTTAAGTGTGATTTTCTTTCTTATACCTTAGTTCTGGCGCAGAGATTGTTATTTTTGTTCCTGAAGCCACGGGAGAAGTTACCCAGACATTTCCGCCGATAACTACATTGTCGCCTATTATTGCTTCTGCTCCCAGAAGTGTTGCCCCTGAATAGATAACTACATTACTGCCAATAGTTGGATGCCTTTTTCTTCCTTTGATAATATTTCCTTTCTCGTCTTTTGGAAAGCTAAGTGCCCCCAATGTTACGCCTTGATAGAGTTTTACATTATCGCCTATTTCTGCGGTTTCTCCAATAACGACTCCTGTACCATGGTCAATGAAGAAGTTTTTGCCGATTTTTGCTCCAGGATGTATATCTATTCCAGTTAAAGAATGAACGTATTCACTCATTATTCGTGGTATCAAAGGAATGCCGCTAAGGTAAAGCTCATGAGCTATTCTGTAAGTTGTAATCGCCAATACACATGGGTAGCTTAGGATGACTTCGTCAGTGCTTACGGCTGCCGGATCGCCCGCGTATGCTGCTTGGATGTCGCCGCTTAATGTTGCCCTGATTTCAGGTATTTTCTCGAGAAGCCCTTTAACGACAATGTGTGCTCGCTTTTGACAAACATCTTGAGGGCACTCGATTTTTCTACAAATGTACTTTAAGCTTTTCTCAATTTCAACGGTGAGCCTTGCATAAACCGAAGTTAACGTGTTACCCAAACGATATTTTACATTAGCTTTTGTCATTTCTTCTTTTCCAAGATATCCCGGAAAAAGAATAGTGAATAAATCCTCTAAAACTTCGGTCACTACTTTCTTTGATGGTAAATCTCTTCCTTCAAGGTGATCCATGCCACCAAAGGCTCGATAATTAGACATGATCTGATCAACTAGATTCGGTAAACCCTTTTCAACCCAGTCCTTTTCTACAGCATCATTGTTATTCATGAGTGTTTCAAGCATGCGATCTGGGTTCCAGCAGTCGATATCTCGATTCTGCTCTGTGCATTCTTCGCAGTTTTTTGGTCTAGGCTGGTTTACTTTTGTAGACATTTTGCTTCCCTTTTTGATCAAGTAATAAGAATGAGTGATATAAGATAAGCGTCTAAGGTAAGTTTTAGATGCTTGAGTTTGTGGGCTCTTGGAATAGCACTGTACTAAGGTAACGTTCGCCAGTGTCCGGTAGAATGACCACTACAAGTTTGCCTTTGTTTTCAGTTCGTTTCGCTATTTCGATAGCTGCATAGGCTGCTGCGCCTGACGAGATGCCAACGAGTAAGCCTTCCTTTTGAGCAAGTTGCCTCGCGGTCTGAATCGCTTGATCATCGGTAACTTTGAATATTTCATCCACTAGTTCGAGTTTTAGTACGTCTGGTTTGAAGCCTGCGCCTATTCCTTGTATTTTATGTGGCCCTTTTTGTCCTCCGCTAAGAACTGGCGAGGTAGCGGGTTCCACTGCCACTGCTTTAAACTCTGGTTTTTGTTGCTTTATGAATTGGGCTATGCCTGTTATGGTTCCGCCTGTGCCAACGCCTGCAACTAGGATGTCAACTTTGCCGTCTGTGTCTTCCCAAATTTCTGGCCCAGTAGTTTCTCTGTGTATTTTAGGGTTGGCTAAGTTTTTGAATTGTTGGGGCATGAAACTGTTAGGAGTATCTTTAACGAGTTCTTCGGCTTTTTTGATTGCGCCTCCCATTCCTTCTGGTCCTGGAGTTAGAACGAGTTGTGCGCCGTAGGCTTTGAGGAGGTTGCGGCGTTCGACACTCATGGTTTCTGGCATTGTGAGTATTAGTTTGTATCCTTTTACGGCTGCTACCATGGCTAAGCCGATGCCTGTGTTGCCGCTTGTGGGTTCGATGAGGGTTGCGCCTGGTTTGATTAAACCTTGTTTTTCTGCTTCAGATATCATGCTTAGGCAGATACGGTCTTTCACGCTTCCTCCTGGATTGCGTGATTCGAGCTTCGCTACTACAGTTGCGTTTGTGTCTTGCGAAAGTTTGTTTAGTTTTACTAGTGGTGTTTTTCCTATGGTTTCTAAGACGTTTTGATTGATTTTTTGCATTTAATCACCTTATTATAACACTGTTATAATTACCAAGAAAATAAACTTTACCGATTACGATAACTAATCAGCAACTTCAAATTTATAAACAAATCTTACGCGCCCCTAAAGTAAAGCCTTTAAATGACCTGACTAATTCTATATTTCGCACCAGTCTCAAAAAAACATCCAAGCGGAGGTCGCCCAGCATGGCCAAAGGCGTAGGACTGAGGCTCCTATCCCGCAGGGGTTCGTGGGTTCAAATCCCACCCTCCGCACCACAAATTCAGGCTTAATACACTTTAGTTTTGTAAATGGGCTATAATTTATGAAAATAACGAATACGTTGAGGCAATGTCTATATCGCGCACTTTGGGGTTCAGTAATTTTTAAGACGTACTATATTATATCCGTTAAAATGATTGACTGGGCTGAACGTGCCGGGGAAGAAGAGGTTCATTGTAAACTCAAAAAGGAGGTCTAACAATGCAGGAAGGATCAAGCGGAAACCCTGAGGCTGATTCTCGTGCTCATAATAGTCTAGCTATCGCTGCGAAGGCAAACCGTGTTGCTTGGATAAATTCGGTGCTGCCAATTAGCATCGCTTTAGGACCTGTTTCGACCATTATTCAGCTCTTTATTTTAAACATGCATGGAACGGTTATTGAGGTAAGCCTCGCGATTACACTATATAATACGGTCAGCATTCCTGCTGCCATGTTTTGGGGTTTTGCCACTGATCGAGCCCGCAAAAGGAGACCAATTATCATTGTAAGTTACCTTGCGACTGCTGGGATTTTCGTATTGTTTTTCGCTGCAAGAACCTTTTATTCTGTCTCTTTACTGTACGCCTTGTTCTCTTTTGCAACGACTGCTTCGACAACGCCTTTGAATCTTCTCATCATGGAGACGGAACGCAAACAAAAGTGGGCGAGTGCTTTCGCAAGATTATCTATGATTTCGAGCATCGGCAACACTATAGGGCTGGTTCTCTGCTTGGGTTGGTCTTTTGTTTTTTCGTTAACCTACATTGTACTTGCTTTGGCAATTTTGTCGTTGATTTCTGCGGGTCTTTCTGTTCTGATGATAAGTGAGCCGAAAGTTATTTTCGAGCGAAATATGATAGCCCTGACCAAGCCCAGCTTTTTTCATCGGCTTAAAGTCATTCCGTATTTGTTCTTAAGGATTCCCGGGTTAAACGATTTCAGAAGGGTGTTCAAAGCATTAGAATGTGAAGTCACTAGACATGTGCCACTTCTTTATCTCTCCATCTTCGCTTTCTATCTGGGGACAGGAATCTTCAACACTTCAATCGTTCCCTCTTTGCATGCTAATCATGCTTCTAACCTGGTGATTTTCTTAGCCACAACAATCGCCATGGTAGTTCAGGTGGTCTCATTCAGGTTTGCGGGTCCCTATACCGAGAAAAAATCGCCTGCTAAGGCCGCTGTTGCAAGTCTTATCCTAAGATCAGCGTGCTATGGATTGTTGGGTGTTTCCGTATACCTCGTAGCTGGAATATGGTTCCTCGCTCCCGTACTAATTCTCTATCCCCTTGCCGCCGGACTAGCCTATTCAATATACTATACCGCATCGAACACAATGGTATTCAACACGCTTGGACAAACAAATCAGGGTTCTTCCCTAGGAGTCTACAGTGCACTGGTGGCAATTGCCACCATGATTGGGTCATTAATTTCAGGATTCTCTTCATTTTATCTCGGATTCTATACGACTTTCATACTAGCTGCTACATGTTTGGCAGTTTCAGCCTGGCTCGTTTCGACCTCGGCTTTCACCCAATCCGGACAAACGCATTGCTAATCGAAGAGTCGGTGCTAAAAGCGCGTGTCTATCCCCCTGTTAGTAAACTCGTTTGCGATGAGGTGAACTCGCATTCAACTCTCTAAGACTTGTAGATTCGTAATTTCGATTTTTAATGATTCCTCCAAACTTTGGGTTCGGAGCCAAGCGGTTTCGCCAATTTCTATTTCTTGGATTTTTCGCGGAATTAAGGCGTTGGGTGTTGATCTAACATCCCGCGCCAAATTCGGCTTGTTTTTCCAAATAATCGTTCTTGACCTTTTTCCCGTGGAGCTTCGATTGATCCTTTTTTAGTGTGCCTTGAGTGGCTATGCTAGCTGGAATTCACCATTGAATGCAGAGCATATTTAGGAGTTTTTTACCGGTAAAATAGAGAGGATGTCCCACCATCCGCACTTTGTCCCTTTTGCCAAATAGACCATTGAAATTTGCCTTCGCACCATAAATTCAGACTTATTATAACCTTAATTTGACAAAATAAACTCAATTTATAGTTTTGTTAGTAGGCTAAAAATTGAACACAAGTTAACAAAAATCAGATTATTATAGAAAATAATCGGATGACGCTTTGGATATATTGCTCTAATACCCAAAATACAAATGGCAAAACCTTGAAAAGCTCGAATGACTAAGAACTCAATAATAGTTTTGGTTTTGGATGTGTCTTAGGTGAAGGAAGAACTTATAGTTCTCTTGATTGTATTTTTAGTAGTTTCACCCATTTGTAGTCTTTATCCAACAGTTTTGGCTGAAACGTCCCAAGATAATATTTCATCTCAGCCTTTTCCAGGTTACACACTTATCGGTCAGGCGCCCGCGAGTCTGCCTGTTCTAATTAACATTGCTATTCCCTTGAAAAACACTGACCTTTTAAGCTCAAAACTAAAGCAAGTTTCTGACCCTTTATCTCCGTCATTTAGGCATTTCTTGACTGATGTACAAATAGAACAACAGTTCCTCCCCAAAACCGAGGACGAATCAATGCTGGCTTATCTTCAAAGTATTGGATTGCCTGTGCTAATGAATTCTCTTGACTCAATGATAGTCGTTCAGGCTACCGCGGCGCAAGTAAAACAGTATTTTAATGCAGACGTCGAAATGTACTCAAATGGCACTCAATCTTACTATACAACAACGGGAAATTCGCTGCTAAATAGAGCTCACTTCATTGCGTCAAATGCAACCGCCCTTTTTGCACAGCCTCGGATAACAAACGCCTCTTCAGCAGTTACTAATGATAACGTAACTTACACAGAAGGAGCATTCTCAGCAAAAGCCTTACAGACAGTCTACAATGCGTCATCACTTTACCAGCAGGGTGTCCAAGGCGATGGCCAAAACATCGGAATACTAGACTTTTTCGGCTCACCAACCATTTCACAAGATCTAGTTCAGTATGATACTATGTTCAACTTGTCTAATCCCGCTTTCAACGTTTTCCCGATTATAGCAAATTATCCTAACTTGGGGGTTTCGACAGGCTGGAGTTTAGAAGTGGCGGCTGATGTGGAATCGGCGCACACCATGGCTCCTAACGCAGCTATAGATCTTTACACCACAACTGGCGCTTTGTCTTTTGCTGCTGACATTGCACCAATAATAAACGTTGACCAGGACAACACGCTTGCGATGAGCTTCACAATAGCTCCTGAGTGGCTGTTTTCAACAGTAGGTGGACCATTATTCTACTTCAATATGCTCCCGCCAGATCAATATTTCATGATCGGCAATCTCGTAGGAATAACATTCTTGAGCTCTTCAGGCGACGCAGGCGGAAGCGGATACAGCAACGGTCCAGCAGGAAACCTAGGCTACCCAGACGACTCCCCCTACGTAACAAGTGTAGGAGGAACACAAACCTACCTTTCAAATCAAAACGGCTCCACCACATTTGCTCAAACAGCATGGTCCAACCCAGCATACGTTCCAAACGGCGTCAACGCTGGAGGCAGCGGAGGCGGAGTCAGCTTCCTTGAACCAAAACCCTGGTATCAACAAAACCAGCCAACGCCACCTTCCTATCCAAACGGAAGGATGGAACCTGACCTCGCGCTGCAAGCAGGCCTCGACCCAGGCATTTTCATCGTAAATGGCGGTTCAACAATAGTATTAGGCGGCACATCAGTTTCAGTACAACTACTGGGAGGACTTCTTACACTTGTGGCTCAATCTTCAGGCGGCAAACTAGGGCTTATCAATCCTTTCCTCTATAGCTTAGGCAACGACCCTAGCTTATATCCTAAAGCATTTGCTCCGATAACATTCGGCTATAGCATCCCATGGACAGCATCATATGGCTACAATCTAGTCACGGGCTGGGGCGCGCCAAACATAGGCGAAATCGCAAGCCTTTATAACAATGTGATCTCCCAGCCTAGTCTCTCAATTTTTGTTGGGGTCACTAACTCAACAGGACAAACGCCAAATGAATTCACCTCAAACCAAACCATGTACGTTACAGCAAACATTTTCTACGGGCCATTCACAGTCACAAGCGGAATCTTTACCGCCAAACTTATCACGTTAACAGGTACTTCTCTTGTTACCAACATGACCTATGACGTCAGCACTCAAGCTTGGAACTGCTCCATAATCGTACCTCAACAGTCAGGGGTCGCATTTGTTGACGTAAACGGAACATCTAACGGCATTTTGGGCGAAGACTTTGCACAAACATTTCTCGGCTACCTCGCAACTTTCACTGGACCAGTTCCCACCGACCCATGGACCACAGCGCCAGGATTGCCAGTAGTTATGACTTCAACGGACCTAAACGGCAACTCAGCCCCAATAAACTCCACAACAATGCAAGTCAACTCATACCAAATCCTAAACAACTCCTACGTAACCGAGGAAACCATCAACTTAACAGCAACAAACTCTACTGGACAGACTAATGCGCTATTTGCCAATCTCACATCACCCTACACAGCAGGACCAACAACCCTCCTTCTTCAAGGCAACACGTACGGATTCTTACCCTTCACGAACGGCATTTACTTACAAACCTCCACCGTCACTCCGGAAGTCGCATCCGAACCTGGTTCCGCAGGGCCGGGACAATACCTCACAATAGTTACTAAGCCAGTAGCACCGATGAACGTCGCAAGCATACCATCGGTTGATACGGGCGGAACCGTGGGCACCGACATAGCAGCAGGGTCAAATGTAACCGCATTTATGCTAAACGCACTAGGCAACATACTTGCGACTGCAACCCTCGTACAATCAGGTTCATCCATCTCAGGGCTGCTTCAAATCCCAGTCAATACACAGCCAGGGTTATACACAATAATGCTTCAGGCAAGTTATGGTTCTCTAACACTCGGCTACACGTTAGGTGGCTCTTTCTATGAGCAAGTTTGGGTTTCAAACGGAACAATCATACCAAAAATTACACTTTCTCCCACAACATTATACATGGGGCAAAACGCACAAATCACAGCTGATATCCACTACCCAAACGGTCAAGAAGTAACCCAAGGAGAGTACACAGCGATCATTTACCCACAAGAACAACAAAACCAATACACAGCGATAATGTACAATGAATACCTAAACGGGCAACTAACACCGCTGACATACAATTCGTCGCTCAACAAATGGATAGCCATCGTAACACTGCCATCGCCTTACAATTCAGGAGTAATCTCGCCAGTAAACAACAACTCATTCTATTACGCGGGTCCATATGAATCCTACGTTACAGGAATCTCATACGATGGAGTTCCAACAATCACTCAACTAGCCGCGCAGCAAAACTTCCAGATACAACCGTACGTTTACCTTGCAAACCAGTTAACCACAACGCTCCAACAAAACTGGGGCTTAGCCTTAACCGGAGACACAATAACAGGCTTACAAAACCTAGCTAATAATGTCTTCATAGGATCAAACACATT
Source organism: Candidatus Acidiferrum sp. (assembly GCA_035518335.1). Taxonomy (GTDB): domain Archaea; phylum Thermoproteota; class Bathyarchaeia; order Bathyarchaeales; family Bathycorpusculaceae; genus Bathycorpusculum. The sequence continues at coordinate 8,972 of DATIXS010000299.1, read as the reverse complement.
GCAAGGAGGAACCACAACAATATCAGACTCAACCATAACCGGAAATCTAATCGTAACAGGATCCAATCTGACCCTTCAAGGAGTGAACGGCGGCAACATCATCGCAACAAGCAGCACAATAAGCCTCATAAACACAAACATAAACTCGTTAACGCTCACAAACTCATCATACTCAATATTATCATCAACTTACCAAACAATCAACCCAACTCCTCCAACAATCACGATAAATACACCCACAAACGGAAATAGCTACATTGGTAACATTAACGCAAACTTGACAATCTTTGCAAACAACATTGCCTCAGTGACAGTTTACCTAAACAGCCAGCAAATCCAAACCTCAGCCACCAACGGAACTTTAACATTCACAATTCCGAGCGCCAATTATCCAGACGGGACATACACGATGCAAGTAGTTGCCATCCAAACCGACGGAACAAGCTCCACAGCAACTACAATAATGTACTTCATCAACCAAGCCAGTACAAACCAAAACGAAATAAACACACTCAATAACACTCAAGCAACTCTAAACAACCAAATAAGCAGCCTGCAAAACAACATAAACATCATAACATCCACTGAAACCTCGCTTCAAAACCAAATATCCAACTTACAAGGGGGTCTAAGCAGTCTTACTTCGTCTCAATCAACCATACAGAACCAGCTTAACAGCATGCAAAATGAATTAAACAACCTGACATTATCACAAACAGCGGTACAAAACCAGCTCGGTAGCTTAGGAAACAACTTAAACGCTTCCATCTCACAACTCCACAAACAAAATACAAGCCTTCAAAATAGCCTAAACAACGCCCAAACACTTGCCTACGCAGGAATAGGAGCCGGCCTCGCAGGAATCGCCAGTGCCATAATAGTCGCAATAATCTTGGCAATCCGCCATAAAAAAGCCGCACCCAACACGCCTTAAAAACCCTCTACTTACCATGACATTGAAATTAAGGGCATAGAATTCTTCTGAACTGAATGCGCAAAACTGGTTTAAGCATAAAACCGCAATCAAAAACAAATAAAATGGCTATATACAGAGATTTCCTGAAATCGATGAATCTGAACCCAGAAGTCCTATTCTAAGAAACTCAATCAGTGCCTCATTGAACCGTCATAAACTACACGCACCATCTTTGGGAACGAAAGCAAATCGAAATGATGTTGCGTGCGCTAATGCAAAAGGTTACCGAGACATTATCGCTGAAACACAAGCATTAATCCAAAAAAACGGCATAAATTATGGCATAGGAATGGCAGCCCCGCTAGATGTTCGAAATCTTGAAGAGCATACTTGAAGCATATTCTTTACCGGTAAAATAAGGCAGAGGTTCCCCTCCGCACCAAATTAACGACAAAGTTAAACAGCAAAAATGTAATATAACTGTTTTTTATATTCTGCCAACTGTGACTAAGATGGCTTTGGCAATTAGGTATTATTTTAGCCAGCGTTTTGGTGTCCCCGCGCAGAAGGCATTCGACTGGTGCATTGATTTTGATCCTAAAGACCATGCTCTAATGGGAGATGCAAATGCCAAACGACAAATAAATCATATTACAAAAGATACCATAATTTTGAAAGATGTTTTTCTTTCACCATCAGGCCCTTTGGAAAAGGAAAAGCTAGTGCAACTTTATCCAAACCGACTATCATGGACATCAACGCATTTAACAGGTCCAAACAAGTACTCACAATTTCTGTACAAGATTACTTCAGAGGGCAAAAGCTTTTCAGCTTTGAACTTTACCGCTCTCCACATTGAGTATGACGAAAAAGCGGATACTAGACTACTTGCCGAAAGACTTTGTAAAGAGGATGCGGCTGCTTGGAAGCTTTTGGCAAAAGCAATGCTAGAAGAATAAACTTAATTAATAATCTAACATTCTTGTAAAAGTGAATTGGAAAACACTTTTTTCATTAAAAACTCATTTTTCTTAAGTAATGGTTAAAAGCTAATGATGCACACAATATCTAAAACCAAAAGGTTTGGTTAAAAATGCAGTCTGCTAAAACCGAACAAAAAAGAAAATTCGTATCTGTTGACCCTGGCAAGTGTATTGGCTGTGGAATCTGCGAGTACGCTTGTACAGTAGAGAAGGGCGAAGGCGTCTGGAACCCAATAAGGTCCCGAATTCGAGTTGTTCGCATGGCACCAGTTTTCAATTTCGCTTTATCCTGTCGAGCATGCACAGACGCTAAATGTGTAAAAGCATGTCCGGAGAGAGCAATTACTCAATCAGAAAGTACAGGTTTACTAATTATTGATGAAAAGAAATGCAAAGGCTGCGATTGGTGCGTACAAGCCTGTGACCATGGTGGAATAACCATTCATGCAGACACTGGAATAGCTATAGCCTGCGACTTATGCCAGGGCGAACCAAAATGCGTCGAATCCTGTCCAGAAGAAGCTTTGGAAATCGTTGATTGCGACGAAGCAGCAGACAAACTCTTCAACGACGCGTTAGAAAAGCTGCCTAACCAAACCGAACAATTAACTACTACTATCAAAAATAAGGATTGGAAACCGCTGCTTGCAAATGCAGAGAAAAGATCCGAAAAAGTAACCGAGAAGCTTGTTGCGTTAAACAAGAAAGCAATGGCAACGCAAAAAAAGAAGTAACTTTTTAATTAGAGGTTTTCTTCAAAACCTCTCAATAAATTATCTATATCTAACCCGACATTTTCGCCGACGTAGCCTCCTTCTAAAACAAAGAATGTAGGTTTTTGTAGTTGTGCGATTGTTTTGCCAATCTTCATGAAGTCTGTGCCAATTAAGCCTAAAGATGCTAAGTCTTTAAGATGTGTGTCAAAACCACAGGAAACCGCCACTTGCTCAATCTTGCCCAACTCAACCATGCTTAGCGCCTTGTCAAGAGTCTTTAGATAATTTACCCCGCCGCATTCTGGCTGTAAAGCAAAATTGATACAATTTCCTTCAGTAAAGGCACCGGTTCCCGGAAAATTCGGTGACTGATGCAGAGATACATAAGTCACTTTGTCGTCGGATTGAAAAACCTCTTGCGTTCCATTTCCATGGTGCCCATCAATATCTAAAATCAAAGTTTTTTTGCCTAACTCTTTAACTGCAATGGCTATGTTGTTGAAGTAGCAAAATCCGCGGGTGTAGACACCTAATGCAGCACCGTACCTGCCAACATGATGCCCCGGTGGACGCATAAGAGAGAAACCGTTAATTTTGCTTGCTAAAAGTGCACCCCCGACTGAAAGTCTCGCAAATTCGTATATGTTATCGTACGCAGGAGTATCGGAATCTTCAACCAAGCCTTTTTTGACTTTCCAAATGTATTCTGGGTCATGAACAGTTAAGATATCATCTTCGTTAGCAGGTGTTGGCGTTAAAAACTCGTAACCTTTCGTCTTCAAAATGTCATACGCAGTTTTGACTCTTTGGGGGCCTTCGATATGCCAAGTGCCATAGCCTAAACACTTTTCTGAATAGACTATTTTAGTTTTCATGGCTGAATGCATCCATTAGACAGATAAGTGCGCGAACACATTTAAAAAACATAACGCAAACAGAGTAAGCATTATTCACAAAAAAGGCGAAGAATGATGATTTCAGAAAATCCATACGATCAATTTCGACAAGAATGCCAAAATTCGTTAACAAAAGCGCTAAGTAAGACTTTGCCAGAAATCAAAACGCCAACAATTACTCTGAATAAGACGCCCAACATTGAGTATGGACAGTTAGCTTCTTCGTTAAGTTTTGAACTTGCTAAGAAACTCAACGAGAAACCGTTAAGCGTTGCACAAAGCATTGTTCATGCCATTGATAAATCTAGTTTTAATTTAATCGAAAAGGTTTCGTGTGCAGGTGCAGGCTATATAAATTTTCATGTCAATTTTGAAAAGTTTTCAGCTTTAACTCTGCAGTCGGTGAAGCAGTTAAAGTCTGATTATGGCTTTGTAAAAGCAGCTAAACGAAACAAAATCATTGTGGAACATACAAGCGTTAATCCTCTTCACCCAATCCATATTGGACAAGCCAGAAACCCCATGCTGGGCGATGCGTTAGCTCGAATTCTTGAATGCAGAGGACATGATGTTTCACGGCATTACTATATTGATGATGTAGGCAGACAATCATCAGTGGTAGCTTACGGCTATGAAAAGCTTGGAAGGCCAAAACCAACCGAAAAATCAGATCTTTTCGTTGGCAAAATCTACACAGTTACCAGTTGTCTTGTTGAAATTAATCGGCAAAAAAGAATACGCGATCTCGCTATCGCTTCACAGTCTTCAGAAGATTTGGCAAAGGCAAATAAGGAAATTGACGAGTGGATGTCAATCGCTGCTGAACTTAAAGAAAAATTTCCAGTTCTTTTTGATCTATTAATGAATAAAATCGGAGAAGACCAAAATCCAGAGGAAGAAATAAACCGCTTAAACCGCTCTTACGAGGATGGGGAACTACGCGCTAAACAGCTTATTCGTGAAGTCAGCGATTTATGCCTTGAGGGTTTTAGAGAAACTATGAAACGGGTAGATGTTATTTATGATTCATGGGATTGGGAAAGTGACTTTGTTTGGAGTTGCCAGGTTAATGAGGTTTTGCAGAAGCTCAAAACTTCACCTTTTGTTTACACTGAAAAAGATGTGCTGGAGTTTGATGCCGATAAAGTATCCAACGCATTGAACCTAAGGGTCAAATTGGGTTTAAGCGATAACAATGAAGTTCCTCCATTAACGCTTGGGCGAGCTGACGGCACGACACTATACACTACACGTGATATTGCTTATACGTTATGGAAGTTTAAGCGCGCACAAAAAGTCATTAATGTCATTGGTATGGAACAGTCTCTTGCGCAGTTACAGTTAAAAATTGCACTCTATGCGTTAGGCTACACTGAATATGCAGAGAATTTAGTTCATTTTGCTTACAATTTAGTTACATTGCCCGGTTACAAGATGAGTAGCCGTAGAGGACACTACATTACTTTCGACCAAGTTCTTGACGAATCAGTTCAACGTGCATACGAAGAAGTTTCGAAGCGCTCGCCTCAACTGTCTGAGGAAGAAAAACGTAAAATCGCCAATTTTGTAGGCTTAGGTGCTGTACGTTATGCTCTTGTTGATGTAGACACTTCAAAACCTGTCATATTCACTTGGGAACGCGTGCTTAACTTCGAAACAAACAGCGCGCCATATGTGCAGTATACCCATGCAAGAGCATGCAGCATTTTACGAAAGGCAGCGAGAGAACCAGAAGAACCAGCTTACGAATTGCTTACAGATAAGCTTGAACGCGAATTAATCTTGAATCTGGCAAGTTTCCCAGACACATTCATAGAAGTCACAGAATATCTCAAACCAAACTTAATTGCAGATTACGTAAATGCGTTGGCAGACAAATTCAACACATTCTACAATGCAATCCCGGTCATAAAAGCTGAATCGCAGGAGCTTAGTGATGCACGAGTAGCCTTGACACAAGCAATACAGATCGTAATGCATAACGCCCTGACACTGATTGGTGTAGTGGCACCAGAGAAAATGTAATGCAACACTAAAACTAATAATTTATCAGATTATTTTGCTATTTGTTGTTATAACAAATTTCATATACAAGCCTAATAATTTACAACGAGGTGCACACTAATGAGTGATACATATTTCAAAAAGAAACTTGAACCAATTAAAGTTAAACAAAAAAGCATTTCACAACTTTTATCAGAAATGAGCAAAACCGCTTACCAAGGAAGGAAGCTCGGTGACGCGGTAAATGTTTGGGAAAACATGCTTAAAGAAAAAGACCTCACCATCGCCATGGGCTTTGCAGGCTCAATGAGCACTGCAGGACAGTGGACAATAATTAATTGGCTTATGGAAAACCGCTTTATCGACGTGCTGGTTTCCACTGGCGCTAACGTTTCTGAAGACATTGTCGATGCTATGGGTTTAGGTTACTGGCAGGGAAGCCACATGGTAGACGACGAAACACTTCTAAAAGATGATGTTAACCGTTACTATGATGTTTACGGTAAAGAAACTGACTACCGCAAAATGGAAGAGTTAGTAACCGAATTCGTCATGACACTAAGAACCGATTATAACTACACATCAGCCGAATTCCTATACTTATTAGGCAAATATCTGGGTAAGAAAAAGATTCCAGCAATATCTGCGATTGCAGCATCGAATGGTGTTCCAATTTTCAGCCCAGCCATGGTTGACAGCGCCTACGGCGAAACATTCCTTATGGCTAAAAATCAAGGGCACAGCGTAGTTATTGATTCAGTTAAGGAATTTGATCAGTTCGTAAGTATAGGGACAAGGACCAAGGAAGTCGGTGTAGTCTACGTCGGCGGTGGAGTCCCCAAAGATCTAACACAACTCATCGCCATATCTGTTTCACCACTCACCTGCGATCAAGGCGTAAAAGGAAGAAAAGGTGGCTTACGCAAAGGCTTACAAGAATATTATTACCCCCATAAATACGCCATACAAATAACCACTGATTCACCACAATGGGGCGGCTTATCTGGCTGCACACTTGAAGAAGCAATCAGCTGGGGCAAAATAAACAGCCAAGAAGGCACACGAGCCGTATGCTACTGCGACGCAACTATTGCACTTCCGCTCATCGCACATGCATTATGCGAAAGAGTGCCAGAAAAACGCAAAGGACCAGACATGAGCTGGCTATTCAAAGGCGTCCAATAAACTCCACTTTTCCCTTTTGTCTGGCTTACAAAATATTTTTCGAAACAGATTTCGATATTCTTATAGACTCTTGTTGCTACGTTTTCTTTGCAAAATTGCAAATGCAACAGCAATGACAACAATCACAACTGCAACCACTGTTGTAACCATGTATACTGCCGACGGAAAAGTTAGAGCCGACTTCATTTCTGCTGACGGTGTGGATTGTGTTGGCACTGGTAATAGTTTTGGCGTTGGAGATAATGTTGGCGTTGTTGGTTCTGTTGGTGACTGAATGGGTTGCTTTTGCAAGGCGGAAGGAACTGGACTAGGAGAAGGCGAAGATGCAGTGGCAGCACTTGTGTCGGTGCTTGCAAGCCATGTGCCAGAATAGAAGCCAAAATTGCCACCTGCAAATGCATACCCACCATCGCTCGTCTGAACAACAGAATACGTTGTTCCATTCAACGGCAAGCTCCACTGCAAGTTCCCCGAAGAATCAACTTTAACAACCCCAGAACTTCCGCCTAACGCGTAACCTCCATCGTTTGTCTGAATTACGGACCAGGCGCCATACCAGCCAAAGTTGTTTCCTTCTATCTCATTGTATGTTTGGTTCCACTGCATGTTGCCCAAGGAATCCACTTTCAATAGCCACATATTATTGTTGCCACCTTCTAAAGGAATGCTGCCAGCCACCACGTATCCGCCGTCGGTCGCCTGAATCACGCAATAGGAAGTTCCGTTGCAAGCCAATTTCCACTGCATTTTGCCCAAAGAATCAGTCTTAATTAAACAACCGCTGCCAGTTAATGCGTATCCGCCATCATTTGTTTGGATTACAGACCAAGCCAATTTATCTCCCTGTGCCGTGTATGTTTGGTTCCATAATTGTTTGCCAGTAGCATCAGTCTTAATGAGCAAAAAGGATAACCCTGTACCACCTGATAGGGCGTAGCCCCCATCGCTTGTTTGAACTAAAGACATTGTCTCTCCTCCGCAGGCTTTAGTCCACTGCAGGTTTCCTGAAGAATCCGATTTGCCCAAACTGATGCCGTCAGTTAAGGCGTAGCCTCCGTCACTTGTCTGAATCGCACAATATGCATGTGCAAGGTTCGAGTAGGTTTGTTGCCACTGCTCGTTTCCTGAGCTATCGGTTTTAACCAGCCAAAAACCGGCCTGACCGAGTGTTATATCCATATATAAGCCATAAAGGGCATACCCGCCGTCACTGGTATGAGTCATCCCTCGAATTGAGTTGGTATCCCCATAGAAAGACCTTTTAGTCCATTGCACTTGCGGTGCAGCAGAGTCAGCTTTTACAGGTTGGTTTAAGATTATGCATGAAGAGATTATGAAAACAAGAATAAGCGTAAAGGCGCAGTCTCTATTTGAAACCAATCCGAATTTTCCAGGCTTTCTCATTTCAGGTTGACTCCACAATAGTCAATACCATTATACTGCCGCAAGCATTTAGTTCTATTCAAGGAACATAAAAGTAAAAAGCGTTCCGTACTTGGAACATGCTGTTCCATCATTAGAACTAAATCACACTCTGCTTAAGATATGTGAGGGGTAAGCTGAAGTGAAGAAGTTAGCAAGAGTTAACCATTCTAAAACACACATTATGAAAGGTCTAGAGAAAGCCGCTCTTGCCTCAATTATAATTTCTGTAGACCTTGCTCTGTGCTTTGTAAGTTCAGTTCACGCTCTTGCGGTAGTTGGTTCAATAACGGCGGTTAACTCTCCTTCAAATATAGCTTATGATTCAGGTAAAAGCGAACTTTTTGTTGTAAGCTCTAATAATAATGGCAAAGTCGACGTCATATCCGACGTCAACAATAATTTAGTGGCCAGCATCCCTGTGGAAGGACCAACAGCAATAGTTTACGATTCTGGCAAAAACGAACTCTTCGTAGTTAACGCTTCCTCCGGAAATCCTGCAACGGTTTCGGTCATATCTGACTATAACAATTCAGTTGTCACCACTATTCCCGTAGGAGGCAACGGCGGAGCTCTTAACAATCAAATGACTTATGATTCCGGCAAAGGAGAAATTTTCTTAATCAACCAAAACGCTATCCAGGTTATATCCGACGAAACCAACGCAGTTGTAGCGACTTTACCCTCTTCAGCCACCTTCAATCCATCATACCTTGCCTACGATTCAGTCAAAGGAGAGATTTTCGCGGTGAACAGCGGCAGCACTGGCGCATTCTCAATTATTTCAGATGCCAGCAATTTGGTGGTTAAGACTGTTTCGGTAGGTGGCTTCCCAAGCGATTTAGTCTTT
>DATIXS010000298.1:0-6659 GCA_035518335.1 Candidatus Acidiferrum sp. | reverse complement strand
ATATAGATTCGAAATACAATGGCAACAGAAAAAGAAGAAAAGACTACAGAGAATTGGATGAAAGAAGCTCAAAAAGGCTACATACGAATGGGAGTCCTTATCCTCCTCAACAAGAAACCTTTCCATGGCTACGAAATAATGAAAGAAATCAACAAGCGAACAAAAGGTTTCTGGCAACCGACCGCCGGCGGCGTATATCCAATTTTGCGTGACCTAGAAAAGTCAGGCTACATTGAAGGTGAATGGCAAACCCAGAAAAATCGAAAAATAAAAGTTTACAAGATTACTGAATCGGGAGAATTGATCCTACGACGCGCTATCGTAAAAGAAGCTGAAATCTTCGATAGCATTGGAGGTCTTTTCAAAGAATTCGCCAGAGATGTCCTTAACATCGAGAAAATAACGATTATGCCGAATATGCCGTCCCCTTTCACACCTTTTTTAGAAGAAAATTCAAACAGTGAAGAAAATCTCAAACAATTGGTACATCAACGAAAACACGTTTACGAATCAGTCAAAATGATGCAAGAAAAACTAAAACAGATAGACGGTAGAATTAAAGAAATCAAGAAGCAAGAACAAAACGGTTCTGCCATATTATCGAAATAGCGAGCGCGAGAACCTTATTTGAGAAACATCTCGACCGATTAGTGTAAAGAATTAAATGCCTGTCCTAGTATTTCTAAATAAGAAGTGATATCAATGTTCCGCGTTAGAGTAAGCAAAATTGAGTCAAATCGTGATCTAGACGGCAATCTTGGAAAAAGAATCGAATTGCTGGAAGAACGAGAAGTCAACCCCTATGTTTTGAGACCACAGTCAGATGAAGCTAAAATGGCCCAAGACATAATGCAAGCACTCCAGCAACAAATGCCCTTTTTGCCACAAAAAGCGCAGCTTGCAACGCCAAAAATAATTCTATTTCTCACTGAGCAGGAATACGACAGTTTTGGCATAACATTTGATGTTAATCAAGTTTATGAAGTAATGCTTGAAAACCAGGCGATCTGCTTTAGGAAAGTTTGAGGATTTCCTTTCTTATTTGCCTTAAAGCCGAATGTTTAGGATGAAAAGACAAAACAAACATCATACTCCTCAGCGCTGAACTTATCCCTTCTAAATCCGACATTTTGCCCTCATCGCAATATAACGGAATAGGCTCGTCTCCGTTGGTTTCTTCATAATAAACATAAATTGGTGAGCCAGCTCTATCCAACTTTTTCATTTCAAAATCTAAATTCAGCCGTTTAGCTGTTTCTTGCGCTGCAGTTCTAACTGATTCCAATCGTTTTCTAAAAGGAACACCATTTGACGCGTAAACCAGCAGTTTTCCACAATTATCCTTAAACATGGCATATCAACAAACAGAGTGTGTACAAAAATCTCTTTTAAAACAGGTCCTGAAACTATTTTCTCAATCACTGGAGGGGTTACTGAAAGTGAACCAAGCAAATGTTGCTGTGCAAGAGCAACCACAACGGCTTATATGTTCAGGAAAAAATTAAATCTCATTGTGAGGTGAAAAAAAATGGCGATTGGTGAAAAACTTTGGGAAGGCAAAGGCAAAGGTGGTGCAAGTTTCATAAAGTCAGTCGGAATGGAAGGAGTCACATCAATGTACACCTGGACTGCTCAAATGAAAGGAATGGGAAAGGCGAAAGGCGCTGACCTCAACCTCAATGTCACAGGTATGAGCATGACTCCACCTAAAGGTGTAGCATGGTCGAAAGATCAAGGACAAATGATGTCAATGACTGGTGATATGGGTATATTGAAAGGCGTTTCTTTAATGAAGATGGTGATGGGACAGAATCCTACAAGTGTAGGTTTATGGACCTTTATGACAATGTCAGAGAAACTAGGCTGGCTCAACGATACAATTGCGGTTGTCACTTTTGAAGCAATGGACCCAATGTGGATGGAACTCAACATTACAATCTGGGAATGGAAGTAAACAAAGAGCGATTTTTTATGCAGAAAAATCAAGATTGGCAAATGCCTGAATGGTGGTACCGAGAAAAACGCCCAACTACCGACGAAGCTTACTTTGAAAATATGTGCCGAGTCATTTTTCAAGCTGGCTTAAACTGGCAAGTTATAGACCACAAATGGCCATCAATCAAGAAAGCATTTCTAAATTTTAAAACAGAAAAAATAGCATGTTTCACAGAAGCTGACTTTGAAAGACTTATGAAAGATCCTGGAATAATAAGGAACAAAGGAAAAATTAAAGCCATCATACAAAACGCACAAAACTTCAAAGTCATAGAAAAACAATACGGATCATTCCAAAAATACCTTGATAGCTTAGATAAATCGAACAACTATGAAAACGCAATCAAAGATTTAGTGAACAAGTTTAAATGGCTTGGTCCGCCTTCAGCAAGCCTTTTTCTGTACACAGTTGGAGAAAAAATAAGTGTATGGGATTAAAACCAATTTTTCTTTTTTATAAACTAGATTTTTAAATTTGAACCTCCCCACTTAATTGAGAAGATATGGTTAAAACTAGAGCGCATGTGTTTGTAAGCGGCATTGTTCAAGGTGTTTTCTTCAGGCAAAAAACAAAACGGCAAGCGCAAAACTTGGGAGTGATGGGGTGGGTTCGCAATTTGGATGATGGAAGAGTTGAAGCGGTTTTCGAGGGCGAAAAGAATGCAGTTGAAGCGCTTGTTGAATATTGTCATCATGGGCCTTCATCCGCAAGAGTCGACAGGATTGAAGTCGATTATAAGAAATTTACCGGAGAATTCAACGATTTTGCTACACAATAGATCTATGCTTTTTTCTTGGGCACTCTAAAATGTGAATCTTTTCCAGCGCTAATGTATTCCCCACCCATTCCTCGGACTGCAGATGCAATTTTAGCAAAGTTTTCTGAACCCAAAAACTGCTTAGGTTTAATAATTATGTAGTCACCTTTGTCCTCAAAACTTAATCGGGCTTCTAACTCTTCGGGGAAAGACATACGGATGTCATCTAGCGACCGCTGTTTAGAAGCAGCTTCTCGTATAGGCGCTGGCGACGCTTGAGCAGTTGGAGGCTGGGTGATTTGACCTACTGCAAGTGACTTAAGTGACGCTGAGACAGAACGCAGTTCTTCTGATGTCTTGCTTAATTCTGTGGCAAGTTTGTCAACCTTTTCCAATAATTGATTAAGCTTTTCTTTGTCAGTACTCATCCAAACGCTCCCTCAAACTCCTAAATAAACCAAGACCCTTATTAATTATTTGCAATAGCTACGCTTGGAAGAAAAAGCATGATTGAAATCGATGGAAGCGAAAAAAGCGGAAGCGGCACAATACTTCGCCTTTCCATCGCGTTATCAGCCATCACAAAACAGTCACTACATATCTTCAATATCAGGCAAAATCGTCCGCAACCAGGCTTAAAACATCAGCATTTAGAAGCGGTGCTTACAGCAGCTAAATTGTGCAACGCCAATGTGCAAGGTGCAAACCTGGGTTCAAAAGAGCTTTGGTTCAAACCTCAACTTGTGACTGGCGGCAATATTGAAGCAGAAATTCAAACCGCAGGAAATATCCCAATGCTGCTATTGGCAACATTGCCTATTTGCTTGTTCGCTAATAATCCGGTACGTTTACATGTAGCTAAAGGTGGAACAGACACCACTCACGCACCCACGATCAACTATCTGCAGCACATTCTCTTACCTACCCTAAAAAAGATGGGAGTTGACGCCTCGATAACGGTACAAAAATATGGCTATTACCCCAAAGGAATGGGTGAAGTGACGATTATTGTCAAGCCCAACCGTAATCTAAAATCTATTCAACTTGAAGATTTTGGCACGGTCAAATGTATAAATGGTGTTTCAGTATGCACTTACTTGGCGGACAGGCAGGTGGCTGATAGACAAGCGAAAGCAGCAAAAGATTACCTTTCAAAAAATGGCTTCAGCCCATCAATTCAAATCGTAAATGATGAGTCGAATCTTTATCAAAAAGGAAGCTCGATTGTCTTGTGGGCTGAAACAGACACAAACGTAATCGTTGGCGCCGATGCCATAGGTGAACCCCGCAAAACAAGTGAAGCTGTCGGAAAAGAGGCCGCCGAAAAACTTTCCACCGAATTAGCTGTTAAACCAACAGTTGATATTTATTTGGCGGATATGTTAATTCCCTTTGTGGCTTTGGCACCAGGCAAATCAGTATTTTTGACAAGAACAATTTCTGAGCATATTGATGCAAACATTTGGCTAATGGAAAAAATGCTAAAAGCAAAATTCACTATTCAGAAAATAAACAATCTGTATCGAATAGAAAAAAGTCGTTGACCTCATGGCTAAATCAAGCTTTTTTGTTAAAGTTCCTAAAAAACAAGGCCAGAAAACACTAACCTTGGCCAGCAAACTTGAACTGATCGATAAATCCTTAGAAATTCAGCGAAATGAAGACAACCTCTGCATCCCCTTAAGTAGACAACCTCAAAATAGCGAATTGGCAATATTTAGAAGCTTAATACCGGATATTCAAATATCTACCTCAGTTTTCCTTGAAAAACAGTTACCACCAAAAACTCTTGTCCAAGTTCTATCGAACAGGTTGCCTACGGATTTGCTGACTAACTTACCTCAAGCATTAGACGTTATTGGAGACATAGCTATCATAGAGATTCCTTCAGACCTCAAACCATATGAAAACCTGATCGGCGAAGCAATCCTAAAAACGCATCTAAACATAAAAACTGTCCTTGCAAAGGCTGGCCCTATAAGTGGAACCTATAGAGTCCGCGACTACACTTTTGTCGCCGGAGAACAAAAAACAAAAACAGTCCACAGGGAATTCGGAGTCACATATCATGTTGATGTGGCTAAAGCATATTTTTCTCCCAGACTTTCATATGAACATGAGCGTGTGGCTTCTCTTGTTCAACCAGGCGAAACTGTGGTAGATTTGTTCGCTGGAGTAGGCCCCTTCTCAATTTTAATTGCTAAGAAAAACTTGAAAGTTAAGGTTTATGCTGTTGACATTAATCCTGAGGCCGTTGAGTTGCTTAAAGTTAACGCGAGAGTTAACAGAGTTGAAAACCGAATATTCCCCATTTTGGGAGACGCAAGGCAAATTACGGCAACCACGCTTAATGACTCAGCTGACAGAGTCATAATGAATTTGCCTGAAACAGCAATCGAATTTGTTGATGCCGCTTGCCAAGCAATCAAGCCAAAAGGTGGAATAATTCATTTTTACGGTTTTGTTCACTCACCTGACTCAGTAGAAGATCTAAAACTACTCTTTTCTGGCGCCGTTGAGAAAACTGGGAGAAAATTAGAGTCGTATATTTATGCTAAAAGTATCCGCGAAACAGCTCCTTACGAGTCGCAGATTGTTTTGGACGCTAAAGTTGTTTAATTATCAACTATTAGTGTAATTTCAATTTTTTGTTTTGGATTTTTTAGTTTTTCTACTATCGCTCTCACCAAGTCGTTTGATGATTTGTCAGCGTGAATTGCTAACGTTCGATCTGAGATGAACCCACTTTTTCTAATCACGATATCGGTTTGATGAGTTAAAGTTAACTCAGATGACCCAAAAGCGATAATCTTCTCGGTTAAGCCTCCGGCCTCAATAATTATGTTTATTTTAGCATTTGGCTTTCTGAGAGCGTTTTTGAATTCTTGTTTTAAGTCTGTTCCTGCTTTGTCTGCTGCAACACCAATTACACAATCGCCGGTATTTGACAGATGCTTCTCAGTAGTGAACATTAAAGTTGACGGGTGAATGGCTTGAATGTTTTCATGACCAAAAGCCACTATACGTTCTAGTATTGGTTTAGCGTTCACTTATTCGTTAACCTCAATTGAGTCGACTTTGCCATCGCCGTCCAAGTCAAAACCTTGAATCACAACGGCGAAGGTGTCCTCACCACTGTATTTCTGTAGGGTTTTTTTCCAAAAATTAGTCAACGCTAAAACACATGCTTTTGTTCCAACAGCTTTGTTCCCTGCTAAGATAATAATGCGCTTCGTTTTGTCCCATGGATTCAGAATTTTAGCAATTAATCCTGAAGCATCCGAAGTGTAAACTTGCATAGATCTTTTTGACGACAACCCGCCCGGCAGGAAACCTTGTTCTGACGATTGCATTATGAACTTAATTGGTAAATACTCGTTAATTTCCTGAGTGAGAAGATTTGTACCTGGACCTCCAACAAGGATTAAATTGTTTTTTTCTTCTTTCTCCGCTTTCACATCAACGTCAAGCTTTACAGCAAATTCAGTAGGCATTTTAGCAAATTGCCCCAAGAAAAGAGATAAATGCGCTGCATAGTGACCGTCTCGTGCACTGGTTTTAAATGGTCCATGAGGTTGAGGGCTTCCTACAACTATTTTTCCATCAAAGACGCCGTTACATATTAATTCCTTGAAGAAATCTTGGAGTTGTTTGTCAGTACTCAAGAGGCAAACGTTTTGGATTGGTTGATAGCCAAAGGGGAACTCTATTCCAAAGGCGGGCGAGACAGTTTTATAGTATTTTGCTACTGCTCCTTTCTTTTTTTCTTCCCGTTGAACTGTTATGGCTCCTGCTTTGGCCAGTTTTCTTATATGGTAATAAATTTTCTGCTCATGCATGCCTAGTTGCCTTGCGATTTCTAAGGGATACATTTCTTTTTTGGATAGCAAAGTTAGGATTTTCCAG
>DATIXS010000297.1:0-2521 GCA_035518335.1 Candidatus Acidiferrum sp. | reverse complement strand
CAAAGAACAAATTTACTCTAATTGCCCAGATGTTTTTAATTATGGTCTGTTTCTTCTTAACCAAAAGTCTCACTTGAATATGCATACAGTTTGGGGCGCATTATGTTAAAAACCCCATGCTTTTAGCTAAAATATGTACATAAAGCTGATAAACCCCTTCTGTGAGTTATTGATATTCTCGCGGGAAGGGACCAAATGGGCTGTGGGATCTTTGGCGCTATAAACTATGAGAATCAACCTGTTTTTCCATATGTTTACTGGGGGTTACGCGCCCAAAATCATCGAGGGCACCAATCGCACGGTTTTCTAACTTACAGCGATAAAGAATTTTTTACTTATAAAAATCTAGATTTAGTTCCTAAAGTGAAAAATGATGCCATAAAAGAATGGTTTGGCCGTCTGCCAGGATCAATAGGTATTGGCAATGTACGATACACAACCTCAGGCAAATGCGATGACGTCTCCATAATTCAAGGTACCCAACCTGTTGTCGCTTCAGTAGATGGCATAAAACTTGCTCTTTCATTCAACGGCAACATTGTTAACACTTTGCCGCTTAGGAAAGAAATGTTTGAGAATTTTCCAGACTTTACCTACAGCTGCGATTCAGACATTGTATGTAACAAAATGTTATTGGCCTTAAAACAAGGTAAAGATCTCCCATCTGCAGCCAAGGTTGTTATGGAGAGTTTAGACGGTGCATTCAGTGTAACTGGCATAACTGGGGAAGGTGACTTTTTCGCTTTCAAAGATCCACACGGAATAAAACCTCTGTGTGCAGGGCATGATCCAGTAGGCAAAACGTATGCTTTCTCCTCTGAAACCGTAAGTTTAGATATGAACAGTTTTGTAAGAGATTTTGAATTAAAACCCGGCGAACTCGTAACCGTCTCACGGGATGGCTTCAAACGCATCCAAATTATTGAGAACCCTCGACCAGCTTTTTGCGCTTTTGAATACGCATATTTTGCAAGACCTGACTCAAGATTTAACGGCAAATACGTTTATGAAATCCGAGAAGACTTCGGAAGAAACATCGTAAAAGAAAACCCTGAAGTGGTAAAAGAAAGTGATGTCATTTTATCAGTGCCTGAAACTGGCGATGACTCAGCGATGGGTGTCCATGAAGCGTCTGGTATAAGATGGGAACGCGCGTCAAGGCGCCACCGCTATGTTACTGAGAGAGCTTTCATACTTCTAAACGTCGAGCGCTTTTCCACCATTGATAAGAAAATTAATATTTTAGGTTCAAAGGTGGATGGAAAACGAGTTATCGTTACCGAAGACAGCATAGTTAGAGGAGACACAACCAAAGTGATTATAGACAAGTTACGTAAGGCAGGAGCCAAAAAAGTTTACGTATTTGTCACTTTTCCACGAATAATTGGTCCATGCTTCTACGGCATTGATATGTCCACCTATGGTCAACTTGTTGGCTCACGACATGATGCAGAAGGAATAGCTAAAATCATTGGTGCAGACGGCGTATGCTATCAATCCATTGAAGCCTTAATTGCTGCTACGGGTCAAACAAAAGATCAACTCTGTTTAGCTTGTATCAATGGAGAATACCCAACGCCATGTGCACAAAAAATGGCTGATTTAATGAAACAAAGATTTTTGAATGGATACCAAGAAAAATCAAGAATTTATGAGTCTGAAGAAGTGCAGCTATAAGCGCGGTCGCAAAGCAAATTAAGTGACCCTTCTATTTTCTCTTATCGCAAAGATGATCTCTGATGGAAAAAATTGGTGTGCTCGTTGTTTCTTATGGTGCAAGAGAAGTAGCTATGGTTGATGCTCTCTTGCAAAGCAAAAAATATCAAGTGGAACTATATATCGCCGACAAACAACAGAACCCCTTCAACGTAGAAAAAGCCACCAAACACGTTGTTATTCCAAACTTAGATGTTGAAGAAATCTGTAAATTTGCAGAACCAAACAAAGACAAAATATGTTTTGCGTTAGTTGGATCAGAAAAACCCATTATTGAAGGAATCCGTGACCAACTTGAAAAACGCACTGGTATACCTGTTATTTGCCCAAAGCAACAGTATGCTATCGAAGTTAGCAAGGTTGAGCAGCGACTGCTTTTTGACGAAATTGCACCAGAAGCTAATCCCCGTTTCAAAGTTTTTAACCCGGACGATTACAAAAGTTCAGATGTTAAGACTGACGTTTATCGTTGGCTGGATGAATTAGGTAACCAGGCAGTTGTTAAGCCAGATAAGCCTGCGCTGGGCAAAGGTGTTGGCGTTTGGGGAGACCACTTTGCCAATCGAGAACAACTTTTTGATCATTTCATGTCTAACTTTCAATACGGCTCTGTAATTATAGAAGAAAAAATTGACGGCGAAGAATCAAGTTTCATGGCTTTCTGTGATGGCCAGCACTTTGCACCTCTTCCAGATACACGAGATTACAAGCGTGCTTTCGATGAGGATAAAGGACCAAACACAGGAGGAATGGGTTCCTACAAGGATGCTGGTGACAGATTGCCTTTCTTAACCGCTATGGAACG
>DATIXS010000296.1:0-6268 GCA_035518335.1 Candidatus Acidiferrum sp. | reverse complement strand
AATTTAACCGTTCAATTTTACAGCAATGCAGCATTACTTCAAAGTTCAATTATATCAATGGGTGATATTTACCGATATGACTTCAGGAATGTTACAAACATCTATAACGATAGTTCAGATTTTAATAATGGATATTATTACGTAAATCAAAGAATTATGCAATGTCCTTATGCTGATTCTGTAACAAGAATAGAAATTACACCTGAATGGTCTTATTGATAAAAAAATTCAAACTCACTTGGTCACTGTAGATTTTTACAGGGAAAATCCGTCATTTAAAAGTTTATAACTAGAAATTCACAATAAGAAAGTAGGGAACAGAATTGAGCAAAGAACCTATAAATTACTTAGACCAAAGGCGGGTTGCAGCCGATACGACAGCCCATAAAAAGACTATTAGGCAAAAACACCCCAGATAGCTAGACAACTTGAAACAAGTGGCATTTTGCGCTTTGTGCAGCATTTTATCTGGATCTTGACAGGAGAAAACCAGAAAACATATGAAGAGCAGACAAAGTAGTTTCCCCTACGTACTTAAACACGAAATAAAGCGACGAGACAGCGCGCTAAGAAATTAAGTTAATATTTTGGTGTCAGGAGAAGTGCTTGTTAAAATTTCAATACAACACTCAAATTGTTGATAACGACCGTGGTAAGAATTAGGAAAGTCAAAAGATAGCTGACGTCTAAGAATCTTTTTGTCAAACGCCGTTTCGAATTTGTGCTTAGTCCGACTGCGATGTAGAAAGCTAAGCCTGTAGCCACAACCGCGAATAGTTTGACCACGCTAAAGAGTGCCATATTTGAACCCAAAATACCAATAAGCAATGGATTAGTCTCACTTGCTCCAGAAAAGGCTACGCCAACAACAGTGGTTAACCAATCCAAAAAACCTACCAATATTAACGCGAAACAAAATATCAGGCTTTTTTTTACCAAAGGAGGCTCATCTTCCGGTTGTGTATAATCTACTATGGCAGACTCACACTTACCCTTCTAGAATGGTGAAGGATACAACTGATGTACACATGCGCAGGGACTTTAACAGATTTATATGAAGGATTTACTGCGGTTGAAGAATATATTGTATAGTTTGTGTGAATTCGCGTTGTTTTTTTGTTCTACAAATGACAGACTAATTCTCAAAACATATCGAAAATATTTTAAAATAATATACAACATAGCGAGCCCTTGGTATTGGCAAAACCAATTTTTCATACGATGAGAAGGAACTAACAATATCTCATAACTGGAAAGCAACAGCTAAGCCATAGGGAGAAAAGCCTAACCTATCAACATTCTTACCGTTCAACACATCAGGTTCAAAAACCAATAATTGACTTAGTGAATTCGGATTAACTATTCTAAATCGAGAGCGTCTTTTATTCCTTCCAAAACAACTTGTGCAATTGCTGGGCGTACCCAGTTTGCTTTTTTCTTTAGCTCTTCCCAATCTTTTTGAATTGTTCCTAAGTCGGCTTTTTTGGTTTTTTGAAGTTCTTTTTCTAAAGCTTTCAACTGTTTCTCTATTTTTTCTTCGTCGGACCGCGATAGTTTTGCAGCGCGAACTTGGTCGCGAGCTTGCCTGAAAGCATCTGCTGCATGCTGAGAGAAACTACCTTCAGATGGAACTGGTCTAAGAATATTTTCATTATCCCCGTCTTGAATTTGACTTGGTGAAGCTTGAGCGAAAGAGAATTTATCCACATAGCGTTCTCGATTTTCAATCACATCAATCCCGTCAGATGTAATTTTGGCAAATGTCCATTGAGTCCCAAGGGTCCGACTAAGCGTAACAAGAGCTTTGTCTTCTAAATATGAAATGTTGATGTCCATTTGTTTTTCAAACACTTTTAAAGTATCCTGTATTATTGCTCGGTCTACTCCAGGGCGCTTAGGATCATCCCCCAGATGTTTATGAAGCAATAATAAAATGTCGAGACGCACTTGATTATCAGATACAGACATGGACACGCTTCTCCTAACTCTCAAGTATTTGTTAGCTAACGATTTAATATTTGTGGAAAAGATTCCAATCTAAGGTTCCTGCAGTCATTTGATTTTATCAACAAAACTTTGATTTGGGGGCCCTCTTTCTTTTCGACCTTCACAAAAAGTTAACGTGTTTGCAGGGATTACAGTTACTTTTAACTAAACGTTACACAGTTGTTAAAATACGAATTCCTTAATTTCATAGAACTAATAGCAGTCTTTCTCAAAAAACGAAAAACTAATTTAGTTTTCCAAAAACTCATGGTTCAGAACAATTGACCCTTCTATCCATTTCAGCGATATCAAAAGATTAAACAATAATATTCTCTAAAAAACGGAAAAATTGCAGATATTATTTGCTATGTTTTTGACCTTTCAATTTGAGGCGCCATTTAAGTTTAACTTGAACTCTTTGAACTAATCCCTGACTCTCTAAAGAACCTAAACTCCGACTGATCGAAGAATATTCTTTTGAACGATATTCTACAATTTTACCAAAAATAATTTCAGCAATCTCTTTGGTTGTCATTTCTGGTTTCAATTCAAGAAATTTCAATATTAATTGCTGATTCTTAGACAAACGTTTCGTTATTTATCCCGTAAATTGTTTAATTTATTGTGGTTAATAGCACTTCTCTATTTCAATAAACATGTAAACTTGAGTTATGATATAAAAATATTTTAATGCACTATGCTTCATAGTATAACTAAGGTATTGATAGTATAGTGAGGATGATTATGGCAGTTCTTGAATGCCCTTCTTGCAATGAAATCCTTGAAGTTGAACCGCCCGATAAACTTCATTCAGCATTCTCATCAGCTAAGCCTATACCCAGTATATTTCATGGTCGAATCATTAAAAAGAAAGTAAGGTGCCAAAACCAAGCTTGCAAAAAAACGGTTACCGTCTACTGGTATGCTCCTTTGGAGTACTTCAACAGAATGTAGTATGCTTCAAACTTAATGTAATGATTAAATAGCGTTAGCTTTATGCTTTGACAAACCCCATAATTGGGTTTTATTTGTCATTAGATACTCTATGGCAGCGCAAAGCTGATATTTGCTTTTGGAGAAATGAGGAATCTAAAGTTGAATGCTTGTATGACTAATGCTTTATGCCTAGTGGATAGTTATCTCAAAGAATCTGAAGCAACCGTAGTTTCCGTTAAAGATGAAAAGTATGTAGTTTTGGACCAAACCATTTTTTATGCCAAGGGCGGAGGCCAGCCAAATGACACCGGCGTGATAATCAGGGGAAAAGACGTATATAAGGTCGTTTATGTTGGAAAATTTTCAGGTGAAATTTCTCATGAAGTTGATCATGTTGGTCTTAAGCCAGGAGACAGGGTTAAGTGCGTTCTGAACTGGGAAAGAAGGTATAAGCTTATGCGGAGTCATACAGCTGCTCATGTTCTCGCATCGTTGCTAAACAAAGGCACAGGTGCACTTATCACCGGCAATCAACTTAAAGAAGACCACGTTCGTTTTGATTTTAGCCTTGAGAAATTTGACAAGGCACTCTTGGAAGAATATCTCGTGAAAGCGAACAATTTGTTTGGTACAGACGTTCCTGTGAAATGGTACGAGTTACCGAGGAAAGAAGCACTGGAGATTCCCGGCATAGTCAAGATGGCTGAAGCGTTTCCCCCAAATCTTCCAATGCTTAGGGTTGTCGAAATAGTGGGTTTAGATAGGCAGGCGGACGGGGGAACTCACGTAAGAAACCTTAAAGAAGTTGGAAAAATGAAACTTGTTAAAACTGAGAACAAAGGCAAAAATAATAGGCGGATTTATTTCAAACTAGATTAAACAAGGCATGAGCCCCAATTTGATCGGAAAATCTGCTAATTTTTTCTTCAAAAGTTTTCTTGAAGTTGAATCTTAGATATCCTGAGCCTGAAAGTGAAACAAAATCTATTATAATAAGAGTAAATGTTATGAAGCGCGATGTATAATTTTATTTTGAATTGTAATTTGTTTGGGGGCAGCTGTTTCGACGATTAAAACCTTGCTTTGTGGGTGTGTCTATGAAGAGAATGAATGGATGCTTGTCCGCTTAAAAGAATGTGAGAAGCACCATAAGGATCGAACTAAAAAAGTTGAATATCGTCCAAAATCAGAATGTTGCAGGAACGACACACGAGGCGAATAAAGTCACTGGTAAAAGGTCGCTTACCGCTAACATCAACAGATAAGCTTTATAAGAAGTTCCACGTCAATCAAACCTGCAACGAAGTTGCAAAGTAATTAAACAGGAAGTGAAAAATAGAAATGTCATATGGAAACAAAGAGATGCATAAGGCAACCTGTGCTGACTGCGGAAAAGAATGCGATGTTCCTTTCAAGCCAGACGGTACTAGGCCAGTTTATTGCCGAGAATGCTATAGCAAACGCAGACCACCAAGAAGATATTAAGCTTTTAAGCTAACATCTTTACTTGTTTAACAATATTCTTTTTCTTTTTTATTTACTCTGTTTTGAATCAAGAATATAATCAAAATAATTATTCTTTATAAATTAGTTAGCCTTTTTGTTGCTATTGTGTTTGGTACTTCGCTCTTTTTGCTTCCTTAATCCAAAAAAGCGGATCATCAACTCTAATAACTTGCACCTCAACAACATTTTGAGGATTAGTTATTGCTGTTCGAAATTTTGGAGATAAATTAGGGTTACTCAAAAACTCCATTCTTGATGTTTCTAACTCTTCCGCAATACGTTCACATTTTTTGTTAGCGTATCCGTGGTATTTTATGCTTTTTCCTGATATGATGGCTTTGTCAAAATCGCCTTTGTTGCATTGAACTAATTTTTCGCCGTCTCTGATGAACCAAAATGGAGATATCTTAGGCATTATAATCTGTCAATAGGGTTAATTGATCGTTAATTAACATTGTCATGTCTTAATTTGTAAACGTGCCTCAGATACCGATTTTTTTCTTTTCAAGTCAACTTGGAGGAACAGAATAGCTGCCCTTCAATATTTTCGTGCAATTCTCATCATCGGCGCATTAATGATTTCTTATCTGATTAAATTGGTAGCTAAGTAAAAAAGTAGTTATGTCTCTTGAGTTTTGCTCATTGACGATTTTGCTCGCAGTATTGAACTTCTTAAATCAATTCGTGCCGGACAAACATAGCTGCAGTGTCCACATCCGTCACAAAGTTCAACTTGAAGTTTCTCAAGTTTCTTCATATCGTTTTTGTCAAACGCAGTTTTGATTAGTATCGGACTTAAATTGTGGCAGCATACAACCATGCATTCACCGCATCTTATGCAATCTATCGTTGTTGCGCTACTGAATTGTTTGCTTTTAGGAAGACTTGGCGTTTTCTTTTCTGGGGTGGGTCTTCGCAATCCTATGTTGTCCAATAATGGAGTGGTTAGATTCATTATGACAAGTGCAAGGATTGAACCGCCTAAGAAGTTCATATACGTCTGAATAAGAACAGTGAGCACTCCTACTCCAACGCCAAATATGGCCTGCCCAAAGTAAGTCAATGGAGTAGTTGCAGGATCTGTGACCATGAAAAATGCTAAGAAAATTGAGCTTCCTATGAACAGTTCAAACCCTAGTCTGAGAAGTGGGTCTCCACCGTAGACCATCGTCATTAGAAGCGACATTAATGTAACAGTTCCGAGATAGGCTAGGGTTATTCTCCATTTGATATAATTACGACAGACCAAAAACAATGCTATGCCAACTATGATTACAGCTAACGCTGAAGCACCACCTGTCCACCCATGGAACTTTTGCAAAATGTAAGTGTAAAATACGTCTGAAGCGCTAGGAGCCGATTGGACCGACGAATTGCCTAAGCAGGATTGAATCCAAAAGGCAAACGAACCAGAACCACTGTAACCAATTGGACTAGTTAAAGGAGGTAATCCCCCACCGTTGAAACTGCTTGCAAAATGGTCCTTAGCAAGCAAAATTACGTTTAAGAAGGGAAACAAAACCAAGAGCTTTGCAGCTGCTGCCGGATTAACATATTTTCTGCCAAGCAAGTTCTGACCTTTTTTTAATACAATTGTGCCCAAAGCCGAGATTACAGCAACATAGTAGTATGCTTGGGGAGCCGCAAGTGGTAATATCTCAACAGTGTTGTGTGAAGGCAATCCTAAGGAGTACGAAAGTGCAACAATCAACCCAAAGACGGCAGCAGATATAGTGTTTATTGGACCTTTGTTTTTCATCACTCGTGAAAGCAAAAAATCAAGTGCAACAGCAATGGACACCGCAATTAACGATATTACGATTGATGTTGGCCAATATGA
>DATIXS010000295.1:0-7477 GCA_035518335.1 Candidatus Acidiferrum sp. | reverse complement strand
GAGTCATATCATGTTTCCTCAATGAATCAATACTTATTCCGACCGTTTCGAGAACCTTTTCGCTCATTTCCTTAACATCATCCTTGCACCATGATGCACATTCTCTTAGGCCGCCTAGCTCGTCATTAATGAACGATATGTCGAGCGCATACCTACCTAATCTTGCAAAGTCATTGCCAATTTTCATGTACGATTTTATTGTTCTAAGATCAGTGGCAACTGGCTGAAACCTTGCTATTAGCTCAAAGCCTTTATCGTCAATCTTATCCGCCATCGCGCTTAACGTATCTGACATTTCACTTATTTCTTCTTGAACGCTTTTGTCTTTAAGATATCCTTGTACAGATAGCACAAGCGTTTCGAAGGTTAATTCTCCCATTTTAGTGATAAGTACTGACTGTTCTTCCAGTCCATGGTCAATTATTCTGCTCATAGCCATCAGTCTCTTTATCCGAATTCTCCAGTTATATACTTCTCTGTTAATGAGTTATTAGGGTACTCAAAAATATCTTTAGTATCGCCAAACTCTATGAGTTGTCCTAAGTACATGAAAGCTGTGTAGTCTGAAACCCGCGCAGCCTGCTGTAAGTTATGGGTAACAATTACAATTGTAAACTCCTTCTTGAGCGATGCAATAGACTCTTCAATCTTGGCTGTGGCAATAGGGTCTAGAGCTGAGCATGGCTCATCCATTAGGATAATTTCTGGTTCGACTGCGAGAGCACGGGCTATGCACAACCTCTGCTGTTGCCCTCCGGACAAGTTAGTGCCTGGTTTCTTGAGAATATCTTTTACTTCATCCCACAGGAAGGCCATCCGAAGACTCTTTTCTGCCAAATTATCTAGAATTTCTTTGTTTCTCACGCCAGCCAGTTTCAAACCCGCAACCGCATTGTCATAAATTGACATCGTAGGGAAAGGATTGGCTTTCTGGAAAACCATTCCGATTCTTCGTCGGATCGAGACGGGATCAACTTGGGGAGAATAAATGTTTACCCCATCTAAAATGACTTCACCTTCGACTTTTGCACCTGGAGTTAATTCATGAATTCGGTTGAGGCATCTTATCAAAGTGGTTTTTCCACAGCCAGAAGGGCCCATTATGGCTGTTACTCTATTTTCAGGGAAGTTTAAGTTGATACCCTTAAGTACTTGTAGTTTTCCAAATCTGGCTTTCAAATCTTTTGTTGCTAACTTAACTGATGATAAATCCGAGTTTTTATAATAGCTTATTTTTTGTTCCCCCAAACCGATTTTTCTATTAATCCAATTGAATCTTTAATCATAATTCTATATATCCATCCTTTTTCCCGCAACGTTTCTTCCTATTGTAAGCTTAACAAGAAGATTCAACCCAAGCATAATGAGTATAAGCACTAAAGCTGCTCCCCACGCCTGAGTCTGCCAAGATGCGTATGGAGAAGTAGCGTAATTGTAGATGAGGACTGTTAATGAAGCTGTCGGCTGAAAGATGCTTTTTGCAAAGTAAATGCTTGTGGAAGCCGTTAAGAGTATTGGAGCCGTTTCTCCTGTTGCACGCGCTACGGACAACAATATGCCTGTTAAGAGACCGTTTTTTCCGTTGCTTATGACAACTCTCAGCACAGTTTTCCATCTGGGAATTCCAAGAGCCATCGAAGCTTCTCTTAACGTAGTTGGAACAAGCTTAAGAGACTCGCCAGTCGTCCTTGCGATGATAGGTAACATCACAAAACTCAGGGCGACACCTCCTGCAAAAGCAGAAAACTGTTTCGTAGGATAAACAATTATTACGAAAACGAACAGCCCCAAAACAATTGAAGGAAAACCCGTAAGCACATCATTCATGAAACCTGAAACTGTGGAAATTTTAGATGATGACCATTCTGAAAAAAAGACGCCGGCTCCGATACCGATGGGCACAGAGATTAAAGCGGCTATACCGACCATCGTGAAAGTTCCAACTATAGCGTTGGCTATTCCTCCGCCTGAAACATTTGGCGGCTTTTGCAAATGGGTAAGAAAACCGATGCTTAGAGCTGGCGCTCCCTTTATGATAACGTCGCCGAGTATGAGTATTAGGGGTATTATTGCTAGGATGACAGCTATTATCACTAACACAGTCATTAATTTGTTAACGATTTTTCGCCAAAATGAAATACCCGTGGGTAGACTATATTCTGTCGTCAACATATCCTTCTTAAGCTTTAACTTGGGTTCCACGAGTCATCCTCCAAAGCAGCAATCGAGCAAGACCGTTAATTAATAACGCTACAAAAAACAAAATAAGGCCTAATTCAATTAAGGCGGCTTGAAAAAGCCCCGAAGACTCACCGAATTGATTGGCTATAATTGAAGATAAAGTTGCTCCGGGCGAAAATAAACTTGAAGAAATCGAAGGAATGTTCCCGATTACCATGGTAACAGCCATTGTTTCGCCGAAAGCGCGTCCCAGCCCCAAAATGAAAGCGCCAAATATTCCGGATCGGGCATAAGGTAAAACGCTTTTCTGGGTAACTTCCCAATCTGTTGCACCAAGCGAGTACATTGCTTCACGCTGACTATTTGGCACCACATTTAATACATCTCTGGTAACTGCCGACATCGTAGGAATAATCATTATAGCTAATATTACTCCTGCAGTAAAAAAATCGTATCCAAAGGGATGCCCTGAGAATAACGAGATGAATCCTATAGACTTGTTCAAGGGCTTTTCAACATAATCCTTTAAAAATGGTATTAAAACGAAAACGCCCCATAGACCGTAAATTACACTCGGTACAGCAGCGAGGAGATCAACTACTGTTCCTAACCCGTAACCAAACGTTTGATGGCTTTTTAGTTTCTCTGAAATAAAGATAGCTATCCCCAAACTTATTGGAAACCCTAAAAGAATGGCAATCGCAGAAGTCAACAATGTTCCATAAACATAGGGCAATGCACCAAATACATTATTGCTGGGTTGCCACTTTGATCCTATCAAAAAACCTGGTCCAAATTTAAATATTGACGCCGACGAGCCAGAAAAAAGTTCAACAGCAAGTGCAACAACAACTCCGATAACAAATAAAGCTGCAGCTGCCAGAGCGATTGTTAATATTGTGTCTCCTCTTAACAGCCTGAATCGCAAGTTAGCAGTCTCCGATGCTTGCTCGGTTTTATTGATTAATACAAAAAAGTAGGGAAGAATAGGTATTAAATTCTATCCTAAATTATTGGCGTTCCGTTGTAGGTAACCGAATCAAGAGACGTGTTGTCAACAGCAACTATGTTAGCTGGCAATGGAACGTAGCCTAACCCTGATCCTAATGATTGCCCTGAGTTCACGATCCATGAAATAAAGTTGACGAGGGCAGCCGCTTGAGCAGCGTTAGTGTTTGGCACAGCACTCTGGTTTTGGTAAATCAGCATATATGTTAAAGTAGCAATCGGGTAAGCTGTTGTGGCCGATGTATTTGTGTATACATTGTCAACGATGGAGACAGTTGTCCAGGAAGCACTTCCTGCTGGAAGACCCGTGGAAGCTCCAGCTGTAAGCGCAGCTGCTATGTTTGCAACGTTAGCAAGAATGAAGTTGCCTGCTGCGTTTTGGACGGTGCCGTAATAAAGTGAGGTTTGACCTGTGTTTTCAAGAATGTAGGCAATTTCAAGAGGACCAATTGCGCCATTGTTTTGTGAAATTGCACCTGCTACACCAGCATTTTTAGGAGCTGCAATAGTACCGCCTGGAGTTGAGACCCAGTTTGGAGTCGTACTCTCTCCTATCGTAGTTTTAAATTGCGAGCTTGCATCAGACAGGAAATTGCTGAAGGCGAACATGGTTCCGCTTCCGTCAGATCGATGAACAGTGATTATAGGCGTATTAGGCAATTGAGCTGCAACGGCTGGGCTTTGTAAAGCTTGAATTGAAGGGTCATTCCAGGTAGTTACAGTTCCTAAGAAAATATTTGCAAGAACTGAGCCAGTGAAATTGAGACCATTCTGACAAACTGAACCGTTAACAAGTTTTAAATTATATCCGGGTACAACTGCGCTTGCAGATATAGGTACGGTAATAGCTGTAGTTCCTGATGGAAGTGCTGTGTACTGAGCTGCAGTCATTGGAGCATCTGATTCACCGAAATTGACCACTTGATTTTTAAAATCAGTAATTCCCGCGCCGCTTCCCTCTGCATTGTAGTTAACTGTTATTTGTGGTTCGGCTGATCCATAGGCACCTTGCCAAACAGACATCAACGGGGCTACAAGTGTGCCTCCGCCGCCGTTTATTGTTGCCGCAGCCAATGGTGCTGGAGTCGGCGTTGGGGTTGCGGTTGGCGTTGGGGTTGGAACAGCTGTCGGGGCTGCACTTGGAGTTGGAGCAGAAGTTGGATGGGATGTTGGAGATGCGGTTGGAGAAGAAGTAGGTGAAGATGTAGGTGTTGCTGTTGCTATTGGAGTTGGAGTAGGCAATGGCGTCGATGAACTTGAAAGAGAAATATATGCGAAGACGCCGCCTATAATGATAATGATTACGACGATTGCTGCAATAATTATGTAGGTAGTTTTCATTTTTTTAACCTTCGATTGACAACTATTTAGTCTTCGTTATAAGAGTGTAATCTCTATAAACAACATAGTCTATATACAATAACGTAAATACGTATAATTTGAATGGGAAAGCAGATCAATACAAAACAATAAATTAGGTTTCTTAGATTAGATGATTGGAAAGTAAGAAAGAGAGGAATAAAGGAAGCGCAACCACTTTGGGAAACCTTTAACCTTTCAAAATCAAATCAACAGGATAGAGTTCACTGATCCAGAAATTCCTTCAACAATATCAAATGGCAGGTATTACGGCATCAGTGTAAAAGTCTTGCTACATCTAATGGATTAAGAATATGATGAGGTTGCGCCAGATTTATTTACAGTTGTTGCATCATTAGAGTATGTAGTTTTCATATATCCATTTGATTTTTCATATTTACTAAAGTTGCAGCATTTTATATAGAAAAACTCAATATTATCAATAGTCTATATAGATACACCTAATATATTGAGTATTCGGTAGAAACATTAAGTTGGAGCAGGGTCAAGCGTGTCTAAAGAAGTGGAGAAGATAAATGAGGAACAACGCAAACTTCAAGTGACTGGTGGATCAACATTCATACTCTCATTGCCTAAGGATTGGGCCATTCGAAATGAATTGAAGAGAGGAAGCTCGATGCTGGTCCGTGAAGAAGATGACGGTTCGCTATCAATAGCTCCCTCAAGTTTTCCAAAAAAAGAAAAACAAGATGAAGCATTCATCAAAGCATCATCGAATGATAATCCTGACGCCATAATGAGAACGGCGATTTCTGCTTATTTAGACGGCTACAACATTTTGCATATTAAAGCCCAAGGACAAAAAGTTCTGTCCTCAAAACTTCGAAACCACCTCAAAAACTTCGCCAGACACTATCTAGTTGGAACAGAAATTGTTATTGATACCCCAACTGACTTAACATTACAGGTTTTACTTAATTATCCTGAACTCACCGTTCAAAACGCGCTTAGCCGAATGTCTATTATAGCCTCATCCATGCACAAAGAGTCGATTACTGCACTCAAAAAACTAGATTATTCAACAGCAAAATCAGTCATTGAAACAGATCGAGAGGTAAATAGATTCGGTCTTTATATAGTGCGCCTTTTGAAGTTGGCGGTTTCAAACCCTAGAATTGTTAAAGAAATTGGACTAAATAGCCAAAAAGACTGCCTGGGGTATAGACTTATTGGGAAAGCTGTTGAGAGAACAGCAGATCATGCAACTAAAATAGCTGAAAATACTCTGTTGCTTAAAGAACAAGTAAGCGAAGACCTTCAACAAAAATTGGATCAATTAAGCAGTTTAGCTAATTCGATGTTTGAGAACTCAATGGATGCGTTATTCAGACACGATTTTAATTTGGCAGAAAGCGTTATTGAAAAGCTGAATCAGGTCCATAAATTTGAAAAGGAAACTGTAATTTGCTTGCAAACTGCCAAGATTGAAGAAGTCGTTAATTTACGTCTAGTGATTGAGAGTGTTAGGCGAACAGCCGAATATGCGAGTGATATTTCCGAAGTTGTCCTTAACTTAAACGTTGATTCGGTCCTCACTTAGTTTTTCCTTCTCTTTTCAAGCAATATTCTTGCCCTACTAGAAAAGACTATTAAAAAATATTGAAAACTCTGAGTTTAACAACAAAAAGAAATATTGAGTTTTTTTGGTCCCTTCAACCAATGCTATTTGATGAGTTTCATGGTTACTTTCCAAATTACTGAATTGCTTCTGGGAAGCATATTACTTCAGTGCTTGGATTGACACTATAACTGTCGATTAGATGAGCGGTTCCGTCAGGGCAGTAGACTTTGTCACCCTTCACAGCTTTTTGGTAGCGTTTGCTACATTCTTTAAGTTTGCAGCAGCCATCACAATCTCGTGAGAGCATTCTTTTTTTCACCTCTTCCACATGTTCAAAATAGGAAATGTCCATGGGCACCTATAGAGATTCTCTTCATAATCTATATAGAAACTTTACATAAGATTAATTTTTCAAAACCTTTAGAAACATTTATGAAATAAGGAGTAAACTCTCAAGAGCAAGATAAAACTAATGTGTGAAAATCAATTGAAAGTAAAGGGCATTTTCTTAGATTTAGATGGCACATTAGTTGACTCTAAAGAAGCCTATATAGAAGCCGCCAAAATAGCGTTCCAAGCCGTAGGACAAAAAGCCCCAGAAAATAAAGTTGTCTTGGAAATTCCCAGAAGACTCGAGCAAGGCTTAACAATCAAAGACATAACAAACGGTTATACGAAAAAATTTCTAAAAGTATACTTTCAAACGTATTATTCAGTCAGTCAGGAAAAAACCAAGCTAATACCTAACGTTTCCGCAACGCTTGAAACATTATCAACTAAAGCTAAACTAGCTTTAATAACAATGCGTCATGCCCCAGCTCAAGCCATCATTAAAGAACTTGAATGTTTTGGCATATCGAAATATTTTAACTATGTCGTAACTGCGCTAGACACTTCTCCAAAGCCATCTCCTGAAGCATTAATAAAATGTGTGGAAGCGTTAGATGTTGAAATGTGCAGTTGCATTATCGCGGGTGATTCAGTTAATGATGTACGGGCTGGAAAAGCTGCAGGAGCGGGCACCGTAGCCTTATTATCGGGGCTTTTCGAATGTGAAGAACTAATCAAAGAATGCCCAGATTTAATTTTGAAAGACATAACCGCGCTCCCGGAATACATCAATTGATGATTCAAAGATGTATCTAAATTTGCAATATAGCTTAAAATGTCTTACCAAGTTATATTGACCTTAAGAAACAAAGTTTAATTAAAAGCTTAATCTTTAATCAATATTGGAGAGGGCTTCGGAGCGGGAATCAGGATGAACTTTGTCGAACTGATGATCGGGGAGAAATTGAAGGAATCGGATCCAGCCTTAGATATTATGGGGTCGGACCGTAAAGTTTT
>DATIXS010000294.1:0-2663 GCA_035518335.1 Candidatus Acidiferrum sp. | reverse complement strand
TTGGGCTTGTTTTTGACTTTTTCAATGAGTTATTTTTTATTGAAGACAGACTCAGACTTTGAGTTTGGATTAACGTTCATACTGTAACGCAACCGTTGCAACCAATATTAGGGTTTACCCACTATTAGGGTTGGAACTGTTTTTCTTCATCGCCGCCCTGTTTAAATAATATGCAAAGAATGAAGATAAAGTTGAGGCAATACTAGAAACTGAAAAGAATGTAGAGATAGAAGTTAAAAGTTAACAACCAGCTGATCAAAACTATAGCAAAGAGAAAGAAGCAAATTGAGACTATGAGACATGCTGTAGAAAAGACGACGGGCAAAAGAGCTTCAGATGAAATCTGTTGTAGCATTTTTAATTGGAAAAGGATAGATATTCCAATCTGATATTACAGTTGTTACCAAAACTCTTGGCACTTTTTGAAAAATCAACTATTACGAAACCAAAATTTCTAACAATACTCAATAATGAATTTCAAGCATAAAAATAGCCATTAACATTCAAACAATGATATAAATAAGACAATTCACACCTGTTGATTCTTACTATAGTATCAGGATTTGTGTACAGTTCCTTTTTCTGCCTTTTTCATGTCAACAAACATTTTAGTCAAATTTGGCATTTTCTTGGTTGAACTCAAAATGAATCAAAACAAAAAATTTCAAAATCAACTGCTATCTTGGGCACCTCAAAACATACATTTTGAGACAATTCTGAGGGTCTGAGGTGTATCAACATGTGTGAATTATGCTATGCGGTCCATGGGCAGCTTGATTTTGTTTCTGAGACCTCTGTTTCTGACAAATGTCCAACACTGGAAAAGAATTTTTCGTGGTGGTTGATTTTTCGAAAAGTGCCAAGAGTTTTGGCAACGACTGTAAACCAGAGCAATCGATATGAATACCTCCTTCTGCTGTTGCTTATAATACGCTTTGCAATCCGGCCTCCGACACCTTGGTGTGTCTAAAATCTCAAACCAATGACCTGTTCTCGGACGCCAAACTGCGCTCCGTCCCGTCACTGGCCCGGATATGCGGAGCATGGACATTAGGTGACGAAAAACATCCACGCTGGTATTCGTCATCGTCAGGCTCCAGATCACCCTCCAGTCAGTCTGCACGATATTCTTTATTAAAAGCAGTACCTTGGCTATGTGTAACGTCTCCCGTCTTTCGGTTTATAAGCTGAAGCCGGCGTTTAGGCATGTTCCGGTCTCGCTCGCCTCGCCCGCGGCCATTTGATTAAAAAGTGGAACGCGGGAGGCGTACCTTACGTACGTCCAAGGTTTGTTTTGAGTTCCTGCCCGAACTTTGCAACACTTTCTGTTAATGGCTTCGAACCTCCAGGTACCACGGCCGTCGATTTCAGCGAACCCGACTCTTCCCAACCTGGGGAAACTGCTCTCGTTGCAAACGTTTCAACTCCCCCGGCCGTATTGGAGGGTGACCAGGAATTGGTTGGCCTACCGTTTGGTCCATTGCCGACGTTGAACAGGGATGTGCCTTTGCGGATGCAAACTCTTAAAGATGGACTGCAGCTTGTACCGCTCGATAAATTAGACGAGCCGTCTTCAGTTTCTTATAAGACGTGCGCGTTTGGATGTATGAAGAATGGGGTTTACAGGTGGCTCTGTAACTCGATGCACCTTCCTTCCTTGATGCCTAACTGTAGTCAACAACGACGCCATCAGCGTCCCGGGCCGGGAAAGCCCAAATGTGAGAAATTTCCGCGAGCGCTACATGCATCCAGACGAGAAGACTTTTTTACTCCCAGGAATATGGCAGAATTAGGCGGCGCAATAATCTTTTTCCGGTATTCAATGAGAATAGTTCTTCTTTGCTCACACCTAGGATAACGGGAGAACAGACTAATCACCTTACAATGTTGTTATCGGTAGGAATGGCATTACTGCATTACGCCGTTCATAATCTCGGCATTGAGGAGATGCGCCCGTGGCTGGAGGCTGAACAAGGCAA
Organism: Candidatus Acidiferrum sp.; assembly: GCA_035518335.1. Lineage (GTDB taxonomy): Archaea > Thermoproteota > Bathyarchaeia > Bathyarchaeales > Bathycorpusculaceae > Bathycorpusculum. Next base: position 684 of record DATIXS010000294.1, on the reverse strand, counting down.
CGCGGCTGCTCTTCAAGGGTAGCCTATTTCTGGTTGAAAAATGTTGTAGTCGTAAATTCATATGAAATATCGGGGAGTAGCATGGTACCCAGTTAATTCTATAAATTGGATTGGGGCTCGCCACCATAAAATTTTTGATTTGGTTCATCTCAACGACAATTGTAAGCATCACAAACTGCGCAAAGGTATATCAAGGGATGGCGATCGCGTAATATGATGTGGTTAAATTTATGATATAGAGTACCGACATGGTAACCTGCCGACATGAGCATGCACTCTAAGAGGGATAAGATGGAGAGTTGATGAGGAAATTTGTTACAAATGTTTGTGCCGATTACACTATTTGGCTCAGTTTGGAGGATGGGACTAAATTGCAGAATTCGTTGTTTACCGCATGGGATTTATTTCTGTTGAGGTAGAGCAATAAGATTTAAATAAATTTTTTTTTAGCAACCCATATCTGGCTCTCCTGCAGATCCCCCGCAGAAATTTTCTCCCACTGCAAATTTCTGAAAGGCGGAGTAGACTGGGCAAGAGGCTGCGTATTTGGATACAATAAAAATACGTGATAGTCACGTTGCCTTCACCTTTGATTCACTTGAGATTCGACCACAATATCGCCTGGCCGTACTGATAAGAGTCAAAATGCTCGGATCGTAGTACCCTCGTGCCGCCAGGCTGTCT
>DATIXS010000293.1:0-5271 GCA_035518335.1 Candidatus Acidiferrum sp. | reverse complement strand
GCTGCAAGAAAAATGACTGGGAAAAACGGTTTCGTTCTAGGAATTGATCTGAAACCAATTGATCCCTTCACCCAGGAATATGTTCGAACCATAATTGCAGATTTCACTGATACAACCATCATAGAGCAAATACGTTCTTTTCTGCCTCGCGAAGCAGATGTAGTGATTTCTGATGCTGCACCAAACATAACGGGTGTTTGGGAAGTTGACCAGGCATGTCAAATCGAATTGGCAACTCAAGCATTAGAAATAGCTCAGTGCGTACTTCACACTTCAGGAAATTTTTTCGTTAAGCTCTTTGAAGGCGAAATGTTCAACGAGTATATTTTAAAGGTTAAGAAACTTTTTGATACTGTTAAAATAGTGAAGCCTCCCGCTAGCAGACAAAAAAGTTCGGAAATGTACCTTTTGGCTTTGGGCTTGAAATCTAAGCTTAAATGTGAAGAGGAAAGCTAATTTCTTGTTTCATCAACTATTGTTAATGGTGAAGAGCTTTGCGAGTTATATCGGCGGATTCTGCAGCGGCAATATTGGACCAGAATTTTAAGCCAATGTATCTTGTTGCTTCAGTTGCAGTACTTGTTGAGCCGCCATTTCGTGAGCCATCTTATCGGTTGGCCGATCCAATTTTTAGAGAAGTTGAAAATGGCTTCGATATGATAGTGCATGAAGCGGAGCTTTGTAGGGGCTTGCTTGATAAAATTAAAGCAGATGTCGTGCATCTAGACATGACGCTTGGCGGCATCTCAATAGAAGAGTTATCGCCAGTTGAACTTACAAACCTGCGAGCTTCCCGAGAAGGGCGAAAAAACATTCTAAAGATTCTACCCAGATTAAGAAAAATTGCTACAGAAATTAAGCGTTTACATGGTATCGATATGTTGGCGATTGGCAAAGAAAGTGTTCCAGTAAGGATTGCAGAATTAACAGCTGGTGCAGAAGCAATTATGTTTGCATGCAAGAAAGTAGTCGATGAAAAAGAGCCTATCCTTTTAGGCTTACCATATATGTGTCAACCGATAGTGCATCAAGACTGCGTTTATCTTAATTCACTTATAGCCGATGAGCTTGATGTTCGCGGCAACGCTGTTGATCCAGAAAAGTTATTAACAAAGGTTAAATTGTCAGAAACCTTAAATCCTTGTGCACGTGGTTTTCGTGCCATAAAAATTAAGATAAAAAGCTAAAACTGAAGGTATGCCTTTGAAACTTGAGTATCCAGCTTTCTGGAGGAACGCCTCATCAAAACGCAAAAGAATTTACTCAATCATATTTATTTTCTTTGTTGCGTTTGTACTTACTGTTGTTGGAAGTTATGTTCCTCTCAATCATCAAGATGCACAGACAATTAGCGACAATTTAAATTCAACCCTTAATGCGCATAAAGCAAATAACAGTTTAACAGAATACATTTTCTTAAATAACTTTGAAATTTGCCTACTAATGTTTGTTCCAATAATAGGCGCTGTGTTGGGACTTGCGATACTTTTCAACACTGGTATCGCGCTTGGCGCCATAGCTTCTATCCAAGGTTATCCGACATACATAGGCCTGATAAGTCTTGTGATAACACCAGTGTTCTGGCTAGAATTCACTGCTTACTCAATCGCAATTGCAGAGAGTATTTGGTTAACTCGTAGACTTTTGCAGCAGCGGTGGCTTGAATTGAAAAACACGGCAATTCTTATTGGCATTTGCGCTGCTATTCTTATCGTAGGTGCGATAGTGGAAGTATTTTTGATAAATCTTGGAATTTGAAAGGAAAGGGCACTTTTCTATTAGTTTTTCATTATTTCTAAACTAATATCTAAAGCCTTTACGCTGTGAGTGATCTCTCCCATACTGATAATGTCAACATTTGCCTCAGCATACTCCAGCAGTGTTTCCCCAGTAATTCCACCGCTCACTTCTAACAATACATTGCAAAATCCAGCTTTTTTCAACATATCATTCGCTTCTTTAACCTGTTTGGGTGAGAAATTGTCCAACATAACTATGTCGGCTCCAGCCTTAGCCGCTTTCACTGCATCATCCGCTTTTACAACTTCAACTTCAATTTTCTTGGTGAAAGAAGCATTAGTTCTTGCCTTTGTAACTGCGTTCTCAATGTTTCCAACTATAGCCAAATGATTGTCTTTAATCAAAATCATATCATCCAAATGAAGTCTATGAGGATCTCCACTCCCTATAATCACCGCTTTCTTATCAAAATAAAGCAATCCTGGCGCTGATTTCCGTGTAGCTGCAATTCTTGCCTTAAAACCAGTTTTTTCAAGCTTTTCAGTTAATCTTCGAGTAGTAGTTGCGATACCGCTCATCCTTGAAAGAAGATTAAGTAATGTTCTCTCAACGGAAAGAACAGTTTGGGCATCGCCTGAAATCTCCATTAATACTTGTTTGTCATTGATTCTTTCTCCATCAACAACTTTAGCTTTGACTTTAAGTCCTAAATATTCGGCAAGAACAGTTACCTCTTCTGTTCCAGCAACCAACCCCTCCTCTTTAGCTAAAACTACTGCCTTAACAATTAAATTTGGAGGAATAATTGCTTGGACTGTTACGTCGCCTTGCCCAATGTCTTCAGCAAGAATTTGTATTAACTTGTCTTCCAGAATTCTCCGGGGAATAAACATACCTTTTACTGTTGCGTTTACACCTTAAAATGCTTGCTTTTTTTAAGCGAACATGAGGATAATTAAAATAAATCGCCGCTTATCTGTATTATATGCGTCTGCTGATAAGCTGTTCAGAGCTTGGCTTAGGTCATGTCTCCCGTATTATTCCCTTAGGGAAAAGGCTGGAGAAACATGATCATGAAATGTTCTTTTTCTCTGGCGGCAAAGCATACGATATGCTGAAGAATGAGTTTAGAAATGTTTCAAAGTGTACTCCAATTTCTTGGTATGAAAACGCACATGGCATTATTACTTCAGCCTCTCTTGTTAATCTTTTTTTTCCTCTCCCGTTATTTAACATGGAGAAAAACAGGCTTGAAATAAAAAAATCCAATGCTTGGGAAACAATACATCGGTATTACGATCTTAGAGAAAATATTCGTGATATTGCTCCTGACCTTCTTATTGCTGATGGTGACATAAATGCGCTTCGGCTTGCTCAAAGGTGGCGAATTCCGTCAGTCTATATTGCTAATATGATTAGGCCAAGCTATGGGTTTTCCGCTTTCCTTAGTCCAGGCGAACGGGTAGTTGAGAGATATGTTAAGCAGTGTTCAAAAATAATTATTCCTGACATCCCGCCACCTTACACAATCTCAGAATACAGCATAGGAAATTTGGATCACTTAGGATTAAATGGGAAAGTTGAATACACGGGAAGCTTCATCGACACAGCGCCCGTTAAAGGGACCAGTGAACACATTTTTGCCCCCATTAGTGGCCCACCGGGTACTAGAGGAAAACTAATAAAAACTCTAATCCCGGTTCTTGAAAAACTCAAAACCAAATGCATAATCAGTCTTGGAACGCCTGGAAAAAAAGTAAGTGCCAAAATTGGAAACTGCGAACTTCATACATGGTTATCTATTGAAGAACGACAAAATGCCATGAAAAACGCAAAATTCGTGATTTTTAGCGGTGGCCACGCAACATGCTTTGAAACTATTAAATATTCAAAACCAAGCATATGTATTCCAACACAGCCTGAACAACAAGGTAATGCTGCTAAACTTCAAGATTTGAAATGTTCGATAACAGTTAGAAACAAAAAAGGGTTAGAAAAAGCCATCGATAAAATGGAGTCGGAACCAGAATCTTTCGACAGAAATGCATTGGCCTTATGCGAGTTCTCTAGCAAGTTTAAAGGATTAGATAGGGCAGTTTCCATAATCGAGAACTCAGATTAAACATCAGATTGCTATTTGCCAAGTTTGACGCGTTTTACTTCGCCCATCGGAGTTTCTTCTTCAAAAACTATCGCTTTAAATTTGTAAATTTTGACGCCTTTCGTTAACCAACTATCCATCGGGATTCCTGCTTTTACACAGCATTGGCATAAAAATTCCTCTTCACACCATCCCCATTCAACAGGCACCTGAGGCAAAAGTAAACCTTTGTAATAGCCTTTTTCAACAATTAATCCGTCTTCGCCAACCTTGATTTTTTTGAGATATTCTTTCGGATTTGCGACTTCTACGTGCTCCGGTGGCGTAAGTACACTTATTTCAAACACGACCTTGCCTAACTCATCTAAGGATAGAGGTTCAAATCGTGGATCTTGTGTTGCGGCGTTAATGGCAGAATCAATCACTGCATCTACTAGTGGACTTGTCGGGTAAGGGTAACCGATGCAGCCTCGAAGTTGCTTCTCGCCATGTCTTTGGTTGCTGATGGTTACGAAGACGCCACAGTGCTCAAAAAACTTTTTAGGGGTTTCTTTCGGCGGCTCAATTTTTTCTCCATTTTCTAGATATTTTTCTACTGTTTTTCTTGCGAGTTGAATTAGAAATTTTCCTTCTTCATCTGTTAGTTCAAACGACATAAATATTGCCTCTTATGGACGAATTATGCACTAGTTAACTTGTTAATTGCAAAAATTAAAGGTGGAGAATTGTTTAAAACTTTATGGATTCTTCAGTTATGCCATCTTTAGTTATTATAAGGAAGTCTATTCCGTCGCCGCTCATTGAGTCTCTGCTTATGGCTGATTTTATCGAGCGCGTCACAAGATCTTTAGCCTCTTCGGCTGTCATTGTTTCTTTGTAGCCTTCTTCCAAAACACCAATAGCTAATTCCGTTCCTGTACCCACAACTGCATATTTGTCAGGTATTAGCGAGCCTAAAACATCAAGCACATAAAGTGAAGGGCCTTCTTCGTCTAAACCGCCGACGATTGTTTGAGTAATTAAAGGAGCATATCTGCGATTAAAGAGAACAGTTGCCAATAGTTTTGAAGCTGAGCGTACGCTTATTTTTCTTCCCGTGTCCATACTGTAGAGGTTTGCTTGGGCTTCCATTTCTTTTGCAAGAATTTGCATGTCTCCAACAAGTCCTGCACAGGCAACGCCGATTCTATCTGTTACTTTGAATACTTTTTTGCCGCCTTTGCTCATGATGAAGTAACCGTAAGTTACCCGTTTCTCCGCTGCTAAGAGTACGCCGCCTTTGAAGACGACGCCGACGGTGGTTGCGCCGGGCATCCATGCAATGCCCTGTTGGGCTTGGTTGCCTTGGCCTTGCTGCTGTTCCTGCGGCATTAGCTGGATTTGTGGAATATTCGGTAAAGTTGGTAATTGTGGTCCATAACCTTCCATAA
>DATIXS010000292.1:0-6489 GCA_035518335.1 Candidatus Acidiferrum sp. | reverse complement strand
ACCACAAGAGTTTCCATTGTACCTTTAGTTCTTCAACAAGTTTCTTCTGAGCCTCACGCTTATTCGCCTGAGTCATATTAGCTGAAGTATCGCCCATCTCCATTACTAATGTTCCCCGAATCTCCAATTCAAGCAATTAAGCCATTCAAAGCATATTAACTATTCTAGAAAAACTCTTAAGGATTTCCATGAAAACTGAACTAAATCGAAATTCAATGCCCAACTAACTCTAAATGATAAAAATAATAAAAAAGAAAAATAATAAGACTTGTAAAGACATTCAGCTAAGTTAGCTTAATATCTTCTTGGTGGTCTTCGTTTTGAGTAGCATTCTCGGCAATAAACTGGCCTAGTACCGTCTGGCTTGAAAGGAACATCACATTCTTTTCCGCAGTCAGCACAAGTTGCCTTATGCATCTCTCGGTTGTTATACATTCGCTATTTTCAACTCCTACTATATTTGGTTTGCAAAAATTTTGCTTTTGCACAGTACCTTTTATCTCGTTTTCCTCCTTATAAATTGAATGCTCCCATTTTCATGATTAAACATCAAACGTTTGTTTCAACAACTCTTGATTAAGTCAATACAAGAAAAACCGGTACAAAAACTCTTAAAAAAGCAATTCTATTTTCTGCAAAACAGTTTGGAAACATCTTTTTCTATAGTCAGACTAATATAGGTACCATTGATATAGTGTAGGCATTCGATATTGAGAGAAAGTAGAAATCACTTTAAACTTGCTTTTTCTCGAAATTAATCATGAAATGGAGAGGGAATTTGAGACAGAAAAAATCAACTTTAGGGGAGCACATAGCTCTTCTTTCAGTAAAACATAACATTTATCCCTCTGAAGTTTTCCAAGCCCTTATCAAAGCAAGAAACAACGAAAAAGCCGTTTGCGGCAACCTTGCAGTCGAATATAGGGGAAAGGTAAAGGATGAAATAATCTTTCTTATAAAAAAAGAGAATCATGCAGTTGCTCAGTTTAGGGTTGATGAGCAGTTTCTTTTGAGGAAAGATAATCCTTTTGAAAGTTGGATGAGCACTGACAAAATTACCAAAAAGATTGCTAAGCAAAATACAGAATCAGTTTTCACAGCAGTTAATGATTTAAGACCTGGGATGAAACGGGTTAATGTCAAGGCTGAGGTTCTAGAAATTCCAAAGCCCGTGCAGGTTCACACTCAGTTTGGCAACACTGTTATGGTAGTTAATGCGTTAGTTCAAGATGATACTGGAAAAATCAAGCTTTGTCTATGGGAAGGGCAAATAAATTCTGTTATAGTTGGAGAAAACATTGAGATAAGGAATGCCCACGTTTGTGTTTTTAGGGGCGAACGACAACTGCGTCTTGGAAAGAAAGGAGTTCTTAGTGCACGACAAATTCCTGCAGAAGGGATTAAGCAGCAAATCGCAACTGCATCATAATCAACACAAAAGCCATTTGTTATCTTCCTACATGGGAGGACTATTTTTATAGCTGAATTAAACATTCAATTGAGGAATAAGGCGAGAAGGAACAGTATTAGTTGACAGTTATTGTTGATGATGCAGGTAGCGGCGACTTGCTTTATGGTGTTGTAGTCGGCGCTTACCGAGAAGAAACAGGCGAATTCAAATACGACTTAATCGACGTAAAGTTTTATCAAGAGATTTTTCGAGGAAAAGAGTACCTAAAAGAGTCTTCACGCGTCGTCTCTAAATTAGTCGGATGTTTCAATCCTAAATTGGATGAAGAAATCCACATTTGTCAAGGATGCATCTTTGATGTTGCAGCTGAGGAACTGCGCAAAGTCTATGGGGAAGAACGAGTAAAACGGATTAAAGTAATTGGTGAAGCTCAAAGGTTAGTAGAAATCGCTTACCTTGACGAGATCCGCAACTTAGGTTACGAACCCTTAACTGAACGAGAAGAAAAAAGAGGCAAAAGCTTCTTCCATATGATGCGTTGGCTAAAGAATAAACCCGAAATGCTCCGTTACGCAAAAACTGGATGGCCACGCTTGAAAAATTATCATTTATTTGAACAATTTCACGTGGACCCTAAGTATGCTGCTGTATGCAGCGATTGTAGGTGTGAATGTGAAGTGCCTTTTCAACCCCGAGTGGATCGACCGGTGTATTGCCGAAAATGTTGGCCTGCTCATCGTACCCACAAGAAGCGTCAGAAAAAAGCTGCGGCTTGATCAAATCATTTTATACTTTAGGTACGTTTTTGCCTGAGCATGAATATACTGTTTGATTTTAACTCAAGCTGGTATGTGCATTTCTTTGGGTTCTTGCTAAGTTGGGGAGTTTTGCTTGTTGTTCGCCGTAAGTGGAAAGCTAAGCACGAAATAAAGGAGCAAGTGTTTTTGGCTTTTGGCGGAATGATTTCTTTATCGCTTATGGAGTTTTTTGCAGTTTCTATGGGTCTTTGGAATTATACTCCTGGTAACTGGCCTATAATCTTGTGGCCGACTTATTTTGTAGCGATATTGTTTGGTTATCAAATGTTAAGGTCAATAGAACGTGTTTTGTGGCGTAGGCCCATCATGTAACTCATAGTTTTCAAGTTGACTTCTTTTATTCAAAAGCATATTGTTGGGTCAAAACGCTACTTAACCTTTTTAGAAACGTAGAGCGGGATTCAACGGGGAAAAACGCAGGAACACGCAGCCCAACACAGAAGAACACGAAAACCCTCAACCTGCAAGAGATGCAAACCCCAAACCAAAAAAGAGTTGTTGACTAAGTTGTTCAATATTTTGCATCTCCAAATCCTAGGGCCTCCTTGGGGACAATTGAGGACAAATGGGGACAGTTGGGATGGTTTGGGGACAGTTAGTGACATTGTCTGCAAACAAATTTAGCTTTAAATCAAAAAAGTAATTTAAACTTATCAACCTGCTATCAAATTAAGCTTTAACTCAAAAAATCAACCTACAACACAAACAAAAAAGGTATTCTCAGCCCTTGTTCTTCTTCTATAGACTTCTTTAGCAAAATCAGGAAAATGGATGTCCGCAGAACTTCTTTCTCTTCGGACCTTTTTAGACTTTAGAATTAAAATATCGATACAATCGCAAATAACTCAACAATTAAACATTACATGCGTTGAGGAAAAGCCAAAATTCTTCTACATAACAAATTTTCCGCAACTCAAGGTATTCGGGTTTGAAATCATCGCCTTCGCCTATAGATTCTTTATAGTAGCCGACCGTGTGAGGATAATTGTTTTCAACTTCAGGGCTAGCTAAAAACTCGCTAAGAAGTGCAGTTCTTCCCTGCTTGTTCGCAGTGTCTTTGTTTTTTATGTTGACTCTATATTTGAAGTATTTTCCTTGGTTGCCGTAATTTGGGAACTCGATTATTTTTTTTATTTCTTGAAAGTAGAAGTTTTTTGTTTGCCGTTGCTTTTCTTGATTGTTACTCAAAGAATCATCTAATGAAACATTATTGGGTTGCTCTATTAAATATCTTTTAGATTGACGTTAATTTTTATATTACTTTTTGACGCAGTCGCTGAATTTCTGCAGGTTTTATGCTAGTGCTTGACGTTTGCACATTTTTTGTTAACCGTTATGAACATTTCTCAAATCACTTTAGATCTTAAAATGAAATATTGAGTTAAGAGCAAAACAAAGCGGCGAATCGGTATGTTTGAGTTGGCAAAACCTGTAACGGCTTTTGTAAGCTTGTTTGCCTTGCCTTTCTTATTTATTGGTAACAGCTGCTCGTGCGTAAGAACATCCTCTAAGAGCAAAATGAGGCGAGGCGACCTAACGTGAACAGTGCTATTATTTTAGAGTGCCAAACCAAAACAGCCATTCACTGCTCCGAAGTTTGCATAGCCTGCAAAACTTGCAAAAAAGAGCCGCTAATAATCTTGCTTGCGTATATACATCCATGTTACATAATTTTATAAGCTAAATTCGCCGATGGTCAATGCTCCAATAAGGAGGCGAAAAAAAATGCTAAGTAGAGACTGCGACGGTTGCACGCTTTTACACATATGCAGCGAAAGGTACAGGCGTGTAAACAAAGATGAAAAAGTATATTGCCCAGACGGAACAGCACATCTGGTAGACCAAAACTAACCCAACCTTTCTATTTTTGTGATTTTTAGGCAAACGCAAAAATGTAAGCGATTTCTCAAGTATGCAATGTAGGATGGTTTGTGTGGATAAAGCAGCTTTCCTGATGTGGAGCCGCAAATATGACAAGGCTTTTGGTTGGCAAGCACAAAGGGAACGAGAGTTAGGCACTAAATTTCGCAAGACCAAAGCGTTGACTCAGGCTGATTTAGTGCAGGTTATCGAGTGGAAGTTCAAAGATGAACCTGAGAAGAAAACGCGTGTTATACCATTAGTCATGCGTAATGATGAGGCAACTATTAATCGTTTATCAAGTCAAGCTTTGAGCATTCCTTCATGTGAGGATGCTTACCGAATGAACTGCCTCATGCTACTGGAAGGTGTAAACCCAGTCTTAGCCAGCGTCATTTTAACTTTTTTTGATCCCAAACAGTACTGTATTCTAGATGTGTCAGTGTGGAAGGCGTTGCTTGGTAATCCGCCGGCAAATGTACTGTCAACCCAGAATTACCTCAAACTGCTTGAGGCAATAAGAAAAACAGCAGCGAAACAAAACTTAGATGTGAGAATCATCGACAAGGCACTCTACAAGAAAAGCTTCGACACACTCAAAGGTTAGGCTACAGATTTTTGGTCACTTTTTTTAGTCTTGCAAGTTGGGATGCCGTCATTTCCGGTTTTCTAGTTTCTATGATGTTTAGGAATTGTTCTTTGTTTTGGGCATCGATGGATGGTAAGATGCTTTCCGCTTGCAACGGAACATCACGTGGAATGCACTTTTTCAATTGCTCGATAAGCAAAGGGAAGATTTTCTGCTTGTAAGTTTTGTTCACAGCTGCGACTTTGGCTAGGGCTTTTGTGCCCCAAACAACAGTGATTAAGGAGCCTTTTTTCATAGTTATTTGCAGTATGTCAAGTTTGGCGTAGATTTCTTTTGGTCTTTTGTCTGCGATGGTTGCGAGGGCTATCATGGCGCCCCAAACCATTCGGTTGTTCTTGCTTTGAAGCAGGGCTAGAAAGTTATGGGCATAGTCTGCTATTAAGTCGGGTTTTATATATCCGATTTCGTAGAGCACTTTTAGGCAGTCGCTTTGAACGTTCTTGTTTTTGTTTTGCAAATTCTGCGCGATCTCTTTTATCCCTTCTATGTTTTCTGTTTGGATAAGTTCCTTAGCAAGTTGCTGGTTTGGAACTTCATCCGGCCTGTTTTGAAAAAAAGCAATCCTGTTTAGAACAGACATCCGAAACGTACCTGTAAATCACTAGTTGCAAGAGATATTTAAGCTGTCTACCATCCAGAAAATATGGTTAGAAAAGGAAAACTCAACGTATTTATGTTGAGTAGCGGTGGATCACTGCAGTTTGACGTCCAGACTCCGCTTGAACCATCCAAGCCCTACGCTCTTACCCGCACCCCCTTGAGCGCATAACGTCCAAACTTAGGTTGCTCTCTCCCGAGCCTAGCCAGGTTCGCCTGGTAGACAATGACGCAACTCCCCTACGGAAGCAGCTCATTGACCGCCAGCCCCAAAGGACGGATAGTCAATGTTTCGGAAATGAAGATCCAAACGGCCTTCGGCGCCTCATCCGCAGATGTCAGCCCGTCGTATAGAGGGTTTACGGTACAATGGACCCCTACCCCACCGCCTAAGATCCACCGCCAAAAACCTAAGGCGCAGAACACACTTTAAGTCTTTCGCAGACAGAGGTAGGAATTTTTTTGTTTTTGCCGCAATTTTTTTCTTTGCGTTTTAGGTTGCTTTCTTGATTTGAAGCTTGAATTGTTTGCAGGTTGAGTCAAAAAAAGTCAAAAATAGTCAAAAAAAGTTAAAATAAGTCGAAAAAAGTCAAAATAAGTCAATAAAAGTGATGGGCGGCAGTGGCATTGAATTATGAGTTATCGAAAGGTAGAGTTTATTCTTCTTCTATAACGGACGTTTCTTGCGCAAGTTCCCGAAAATGCCTCAGCACATTTAGGCCTCGTTGAGTAATCGCGAAAAATATACAATTTTTTTTAGGTGTTCGTTCTTCTACTAAGTCTTGCTTTATTAGAAAGTCCAGATAGTCTCTGAGTTTGGTTCCGTTAAGGTTAGATTTATTCATAATTTGGTTGAGCTTCAACTGACCCGTATTTGCTAACTCGTTTAGGATGTCAACATATCTTTCTAGTTTTGACCGTCTCATTTGTATTTCCTCTGATTTTCCAGTCACTCAGGTGGTCTTTCCATTGCAAAATATAGAATTGTTTTTAAAAGCTTTTCCTATTTTCCATCGTTTATTCGTGGAAAATCCGGATTTTAGAATAAAAAATAATTTTTTATGTTGTATAAACAAAAAATAGTAAAGGTACGCTGGTTCCATAAGTCTGTTTTGTGATTGCATCGTGCCTATCACTACTTCTTATATGCGATG